>CAYNPF010000510.1:0-1500 GCA_964398895.1 uncultured bacterium | reverse complement strand
CAGCGAAATGGCCGAGGACGACGAGTTCGACCCCGATGCAATAGCGGCGCAGTGGGATGCCGAAGACGACGGCGGCCCCGACGATTTTGAGGAAATTCCGTGAATCAGCGTGTCGGAATTGACGTTCAGGCGAACGTCCAGGGCGTTCAGCAGGCGACGAATGCCACGGCAGCCGGGGTGGACAACATCGGCAAGTCGGCCGGGCGCGCATCCCAGCGCATCAAGGATCTGGAAAAGAACGTTCAGGCGCTGCTGAAGCGGCTTGAACAGCTTGGAAAGGCCGGCGGGCGTGGGTTTAGTGTTCCCGGTGTTCCTGGTGTTCCGGGCGGTCCCGGCGGGATGCCATTCGGCTTCACTCCAGCCGGGCCGCCCGCATTGCCGCCGAGGATTCTCCCTCCGGGCACTGTCCCGGCTCGCCCGCCGCAGGGCCAACCCCGTTCAAGCTACGGTTACAACTTCGGCCGCTTTGCTCATTCCGGGCTACATCAAGGGCTGCAAGGGCTTGGCCAGATGGCCGGTACGCCTGGGGTGGCCTCTGTGCTCTCGGGTGGGTTGCGTTTTGGCCTGGCTGGCGCTGGCCTAGCTGGTATCGGCGCGACAATTGCCGGGCTGGTGCAGTCCCACGGCATCGCCACCAACGAAGCGCATACAGTTGATTTTCTCAAGCGCCAGCTTGGCGATATCGGCGTCAACTTCGATACGCTGCGCGACCTGAACCGCTCCGCGTCTGCAGGCTATGGCATCAGCAGCGTCGAATCGGCCTCCTACGCCCGCCAGTTTTCCCGGTCGGCCAACATGCGCGGGACGGGCGGGCTCCACGACGAGCTGCGCAACGCCTACGGAATCAGCCGGGCCTACGGGATGGACCCGAGCGCCGGGGTGGGGTTCTTTGGCGCCATGCGCGGCATCAAGGTAACGATCGACGAGACGAGTTCGAAGAAGCTCGGTGCGATTCTGGCCGAGAGCCTTGAAAAAGGCGGCAACGTCGCACAGGCGCAGGAGGTGATGGCGGCCATCCAGCAGTTCGCGTCCAGCGCGGCCCGCAGCACGCTGACCATGCCTAACGTCGAAGCCTTTGCCGGTGGAATTTCGGCGCTCACGCGGATGAAACTGCCCGGTCTGGATGCACAGGGCGCCGGCTCGATGCTGATGCAGGCCGATCAGGCGATGCGCCAGGGCGGCGCGAAGGGCGAGGCTTCGCTGAATGTCGGCTATGCTGCGCTGTCGCAGGCAAATCCCGGCATTTCGGCCTTCGGCGCCAAGGCGCTGATGGGACTCGGCCTCTTCGGCACGGGCAAGGATCTGGAAGCCTCTCCGTGGGGAAAATACACCGGATTCAAGAGCAACAGCAGCATCCCCAACTTCGAGGCCGTGCGCAGCCTGATTTATCGCAATTACGGCGCAGATCCGAAAGTTATGGTTGGGTCGATGCAGGGCTTCTTCGGCCTGAACGAACAGCAGGCCGCTGTGATGTCGAGTTTTTCCCCCGATCAGCTGAGG
>CAYNPF010000509.1:0-1500 GCA_964398895.1 uncultured bacterium | reverse complement strand
CAGCGCCTGCTCGTCGAGCACCACCACGGTCAGCTCGCGGCCGGGCACGTACTCCTCGATCAGCACCACGCCACCGTGCGGCACGGCCAGGTCGAAGGCCGGCTCGAGGTCGGCGGCGCGCTCGACGATGGTGAGGGCCACGCTCGAGCCCTCCTCGCTGGGCTTGACCACGACCGGCAGCCCGCCGCAGGCCTCGAGGTCGCCCGCCGCCGGCCGCTCGCCGGCGCGGCGCACGACCCAGCGCGGCGTGGGCACGCCGGCATCGGTGAACATGCGCTTCGACATGGCCTTGTCCATGGCCAGCGCGCTGGCCAGCACGCCGGAGCCGGTGTAGCGCTTGCCCGCCAGCTCGAGCAGCGCCTGGATGCGGCCGTCCTCGCCGTAGGTGCCGTGCAACGCCAGGTAGACGACGTCGGCCTCGCGCACCGCCGGGACGTCCACCACGCGGATCTGCGCGCCGAGCGGCAACCGCACCACCTCGGCCGCCGGCCGCGCCCCCGCCTCCTCGCCGCCGGCCGGCAGCAACGCGCCGTCCGCGGCGTCCACCGACGTGGTCTCGTGCCCGAGCGTGCGCAGCGCCCGCGCCACGCCCTGGCCCGTCCGCAACGAGATCTCGCGCTCCGCGGAGCGCCCGCCCATCAGGACCGCCACCTTCATCCCTGTCCTCCCGTCCGGCCGCCCTGCCGGCACCATGCGTCTCAGGATCGCCCGGCCGCCGCGTCCCGCAACCGTCGCACGCACCGCTCCCGGCCGAGGAGGGCGGCGACCAGCGGCAGCTCCGGACCGTGCAGGCGTCCGGTGAGCGCCGCGCGCACCGGCTGGAACAGATCGCGGCCCTTCACCCCGAGCCGCGCGCCCACCGTGCGAACCGTGGATTTAACCCCTTCCTCGCTCCACTCCGCAAGGTCCGCCAGTGCGTGCGCCAGCTCGCCGCACAGCACGCGTGCGCCCTCGCCCGCCAGCGCCGCGGTCGCGTCGGCCTCGCGTGCCGGCGAGGCGGCCAGGAACGGTGCCAGCTCGGCGTCCACGTCGGCGAGCGTGGCGAGGTTGCCGCGCACCGCCTCCAGCAGGCGCTCGCACTCCGCCGCGGGCAGCGTCCGCGCCGTATCGGGCAGCACCGCCGCGGCCCAGCGCCGCAGCTCGGCGCCACCGGCGTGGTGCAGGACGTGCGCGTTCATCCAGCGCAGCTTGTCGGCGTCGAAGATCGAGCCGCTGCGGCCGACCCGGGCGAGATCGAAGCACTCGAGCAGTTCGGCGCGCGACAGCACCTCGCGCTCGTCGCCGGGATGGAAGCCGAGCAGCGCCAGGTAGCCGAGCAGCGCCTCCGGCACCACGCCGGCGCGGCGCCAGTCGCCCACCGCCACCGCGGCCTCGCCGTGCCGCTTGCTCATCTTGCTGCGGTCGCGGTTGAGGATGAGCGGCACGTGGGCGTAGCGCGGCGGCGTCTCGCCCAGCGCGGCGCAGACCGCCTCGGCAGCGAGCATGCCGGACTTCATGGCA
>CAYNPF010000508.1:0-1506 GCA_964398895.1 uncultured bacterium | reverse complement strand
GGATCTCGAGCACGCGGGCTCGGGCTCCCCGCCGGTCTACGCCGGCCGCACGGGCAGCGGCGTCATCATCGGCGACGTGGACAGCGGCATTGACTTCACCAGCAGCGAGTTCATGGGCAGCGACGGCAAGACCCGCATCCTCTACATCTGGGACCAGAGCGCGACCGGTACGCCGCCGAGCGGCTTCAGCTACGGCACGGAGTGGACCAAGACCCAGATCGACAACACCCCGGCGACGGTGACGCAGAAGGACACCAACGGTCACGGCACCAACGTGGCGGGCGTGCTGATCGGCAACGGCTCGGCCACCGGGTGCTCACAGCCGGCCTACCGCTACGTCGGCATGGCGCCGGACGCGCAGTTCATCGAGGTGGCGACCAACTTCTCGGACGCCGGGATCATTGACGGCGTGAACTACATCTTCCAGAAGGCCGCGGCGCTGGGCAAGGACGCGGTGGTGAACCTGTCGCTGGGCGGGCAGTCGGGTCCGCACGACGGCTCGGACGACTTCTGCAGCTCGATCAGCGCGCTGACCGGGCCGGGCAGGATCGTGGTGGCCTCGGCGGGGAACGACCAGGAAGACAACATCCACGCGAAGCTGACGACGACCTCGACGACGGCGGGGACGGACAAGTTCACCTTCACGGTGCCGAGCTACACCTACAACTCGAGCAACCTCAACGACTACATCCTGATCGCCGGCTGGTACGACCCGTCGGCGAGCGTGGTGATCCAGCTCAAGGGCCCGAACGCCGCGGACACGCTGAGCTGCGGTTTCGGTGCCTACACCTCGCGCAGCAGCGGCACGACGGGCTGCACGATGTGGATCGCGAACCAGAACGCGGCGCAGGGCTACGGCGGCACGAGCACGCTGCGGCAGTTCGAGGTCGAGGTCTACGACGCGACCTCGAGCCAGCGGCCGCGCATCGGCACCTGGACGGTGAACGTGATCCCGCAGGGCACGGCGAGCCTGGGGGCGCGGGTGGACGCGTGGATCTACCAGGCGAAGCTCGGCGCGGCGGGCGTGATCCCGGCGATGGTCACCAACAAGGACCTGACCACACTGGTCGGCGACCCCGGCAACGGGACGAACGTCATCACGGTGGCGGCCCACTCGACGAAGGCGTCGTGGTACTCGTGCGGCAGCAGCGCGACCTACACCTTCACCCCGGCCCCGACGGTGAACGCGATCGCTTCGTTCTCCTCGCACGGCCCGCGGCGTGACGGCGTGCTGAAGCCCGAGATCTCGGCGCCCGGCTTCGGCGTGGCGACGACGCACTCGAAGGACGCGGGGACGCTGGCGGGGACGGGCTGGGACGTGGACGACGGCGTGCACGAGATCCAGGCGGGCACGAGCTTCGCGGCCCCGCACGTGGCCGGCGCGGCGGCCCTCTACCTGCAGGCGCACCCGCATGCCACCCCGGCGGAGGTGCGCACCGCCCTCGAGAACGCGGCGCGGACCGACGCCTACACGGGCACGGTGCCGAACGCGACCTGGGGCTACGG
>CAYNPF010000507.1:0-1509 GCA_964398895.1 uncultured bacterium | reverse complement strand
CTTGGTGATCGTGATGCCGACCGGCGGGAGCCCCCGCTCCTCGAACATCTCGAGCACCGGCCCGCCGCCGCCCGTGGCGTCGATGACCAGGTACTTGTGCCCCTTGAGCAGAGGCGAGCGCCACACCTCGGCCACCCGGTCGCACACGTCGCCGTACCGCGTCCCGAGCTTCCACCGCTGGAGGTAGCGCACCTGGTAGAGCGCCGGCGGCGCCCCGACGCGCAGGCAGACCGACAGCGCCGCCGGGTCCTGGAGCTTGCCCACGTCGACGCCGAGGAACCACTGCGCCACCGGAGGAGGCACCACCGGGCGGGTCGGGCGGACGGGAGGTCGCAGGCTCATAGCGCCAACGCCCGGAGCTCCTGCTCCACCATCGAGGCCACGTCCTCGACCGGCATGCCGTCGAGCGCCAGGCCGGCGAGCTCGGTCCGGAAGGCGTCGAGCACCGCCTCCGCCGGGAACGCCGCCCCCAGCACGTCGAGGAACTTGCAGTAGTACTCCTGGAGGAACCACTCCTCGCCGAGCGACTCCCGCTCCGTCGCCAGGAAGTCCGGCGAGTGCCGCGGGCACTCGTCCGCCGTCACGCACCACCGCCGCCACTGCGCCACCTTGCCGGCGGCCCGGCGCTTGTCCTCGGCGTCCCACTCCTGGAAGAAGAACCCGCGCTGTCCGAGCGGCGTCGAGAGCACGTCGAGCGTCCCCCGGGAGATCGACAGCATTGGCCGCACCGCCCGATAGACGATGTCCGGGATCCGCGACGCCTCGTCGAGAATCAGCAGCGAGACGCCCGAGTACCCAACGATGGTCTTGTCCTTGCCCGGCAGCGCCACGATCCGCGAGCCGTTCGCCAGCTCGAGCTGCAGCGCCGACTCGCGCTCCGACTCCATCGACTCGACGCCCGAGCTCGCGGCCCGGAGGTCCCCGACCTTGCGGAACACCTCCTGGGACTGACGCAGCGACGGCGTGACGATGAGCGAGAGCGACTTTGGCGTGTAGCGCGCTTTGTGCCAGGCCCGGCCGGCGGCCGTCGTCGACTTGCCGATCTGCCGGGAGCAGAGCACGAGGTTCTGAGAGGCCGTCGAGCGAAGGTACTCCCGCTGCCACGGGTCCGGATCGAGACCGGCGTCGGTGAAGATCAGCGCCGGGTCCTGCATCCGAGCCAGGTCCGCGTCGAGCACCCGCGACCGGTGCCGCATGGCGTCAGCGGCCACACCTCGGATCGCTGCCAGCATCCCCCCCGGCGTCTCAGGCTTCCCGAGGCCAGCGATCGCGGCAGCAAGCGCGCCCATGACAGCAAGCGGCCCCACCAGGAGGCCGCGTCGGACCAGATGCAGAAAGGGCGCCGGAGCGCCCCTTCTGACACCTCAATCCATTGTACCTACCCTAAACCGACTTGGTGAGCGTTGTCAAGAGGTTAGTGTCAGCCGTTCCGCCAGCGGTCACGAGCCGCCCGATACGCCAGGTAGTCACGAGCCATGCGCCGCACCCGCAACCAGCCTCGAACGCGGT
>CAYNPF010000506.1:0-1517 GCA_964398895.1 uncultured bacterium | reverse complement strand
GGCGACCTCGCGGCCCGCGGATGGCCCGGTGTGGCTGGCGGTGGGCGAATCGTGGAAGGGCGGTGGCGTCACCTGCACGCTGCTGGGCCTGGAGCCGGAGGCGGGAGAGGTGATGCGCATCGTGGCACGCGTGGGCGTCGAGGCGAACGGTCGTCACGAGGTCCTGCGCCCGGCGCTCGAGATTGACATGCGCAGCCACGAGCAGCACAGCCAGCCGGATTGCCTGCCGGATGGGGGCGAGCTGTCGCTGGTCGCCGCCGATCCCATCACCGGGCGTGTCGCCCTCGAACTGCCGGCGGGCGCGAGTGCCGGGGCGGGCGGGCTGGCGGTTGAGCTGAGCACGCACCCCGGGATCGGGCTCGTGTGGCTCGGAGCGATCCTGGCGATCGCCGGCCTGCTGCTTGCGGGGCTGCAGCGCGGCGGCCGTGGGGCCGATTCCGAGAGGGCCGAGTCGCGGCCCGGCTTGTAGCCCGGATCCCGCGCCCCGGATCCTGCTTCCCTGATTCCCGGCGGCCACGCCCCGGGTGGCCTTGATTCACGCGTCCCTTGCCAACTGCACGGATGTGCAGTATGCTGCGCGCCGTTGGTCGAGGAATCGGCACGAGGGAGCGGCGCGCCGCGGATGGGTGCTCGGCGCGGAGAGGCCCGGTCGCCATGTGGATCCTGCTCGCGGACATGGACGCCTTCTTTGCTTCGGTGGAGCAGCTCGACCACCCGGCGCTGCGGGGCCGTCCGGTGATCGTCTGCGGTGATCCGGATCGCCGAGGGGTGGTCACCGCCGCCTCGTACGAGGCCCGGCCGAGCGGCGTGCATGCGGGCATGAGCCTGGCGCGGGCGCGGCAGCTCTGTCCCGACGGCGAGTACGTCGAGGGGCATCCCGAGCGCTACGTGGCGCTCTCGATGCAGATCCTCGACCTCTACCTGTCGTTCACGCCGGAGGTGGAGCCGTTCAGCGTGGACGAGGCGTTCCTCGGCCTGGATCGCAGCGTCGTCACCCGCGAGCAGGCGCGGGCGGAGGCGGTTCGCGTGCGGGCGGCGGTGGCGGAACGCTTCGGGCTCGCCGTGTCCGTGGGCGCCGGGCCGAACAAGCTGGTGGCCAAGATGGCGGCGGGACTCGAGAAGCCCCGCGGGATCGTGGCCCTCGAGGAGGAGGACTTCCGCCGCGCCTTCTGGCCGCAGGCAGTGCAGGAGTTGTGGGGCGTGGGACCGAAGCTCGCCGTGCGCATGCGGTCGCTCGGGATCATGACCGTGGGCGATCTCGCCCGCGCCCCCATTCCGTCGCTCAGGGCGGCTTTCGGCATCGTGGGCCCGGCGCTGCGCGACGCCGCCTGGGGGCGTGACGAGACACCGCTCGTGCCCTGTCACATCGCGGTGGATCCCAAGTCCATGGGCCACGAGGTGACGTTGCCGGCCGATTCCTCGGACCCGGGGTTGCTCGAGGGCACGTTGCTGCGGCTCGCCGACCAGGTGGCACGTCGCCTGCGCAGCGAGGGGTTCGTGGGGCGTACGATCACGGT
>CAYNPF010000505.1:0-1521 GCA_964398895.1 uncultured bacterium | reverse complement strand
CCGCCCACGCACGTAGGCGTTCACCTCCACCGGCAGCGGTGGCTCGCGCACCATCAGCTGCCCCGTGACCGGCGAGACGCTCTCCAGCACTCCGTCGCACGGCGAGAGCACGTTGCGCCGTCCCAGGCCGAACAGCCCGTGCGCGACCGCGACCTCCTCGTCGCGTCGCACGTCGGCGCCGACCGGCCGCGTCAGCGTGCGCGGCACCTGCCCCGGCTCCACGCCCAGGCGCGACGCGAGGTTGACCGCCTGCACGTTCCCGGGCAGCTCGGTACGGGCCACCACGTCCTGCGGCGCCACCGTCTCGCCGATCTTCGCCACCACCTCACCGCGGATGGGCAGGCGCCGCTCCCGCCGCACCACCGTGCGCTCGAGGATGCGCAGGCCCGGACTGTACGCGCTCGGCATGTTCATGCCCCCCGCGGGTAGACGCTCAGCGCCGCGTGCCAGGCCTGCAGGGCCCCGATCCGCGCGCCCGCGTCCACCGGCAGCGCGAACGGTCGCCGCCCGCGCGCGTCCACGATCAGGCCGGTGTTGCCGCCGGGGATCTGCGCGCTCACCGGCCGACCCCGGCCCGCGCCCAGGTCGAAGGCGCGTTCCGGCACGGCGCTCACCCGGGCCATCGCGCTCGCCGGCGGCAGGGGCAGCAGTGCCATCTCGCCGAACGCCACGGCCCGACTCGCCGGCGCCATGTCCGGACCGCTCACCTCCACGGTCACGCACGGCTGGCCCGCCCGCCCGGTCCCGATCGGCGCCAGCACCGCCCCGAGCCGTACCAGGCAGTCGCGGTCGAAGACCTGCGTCGCCGCCGTCTCGTGCACGGTCGAGAGCACCCCGAGCTGCGGGGCCATGAAGATGCTGTCCACCGCGAGCAGCGTGAGCCCCTCGGGGAGGAATGCGTCCACCATCATCAGCGCCGCCTGGATCCGTCGCGGCGCGTGCGAGAGCACGCCGCCCGATCCGATGATGAGGCCGATCTCGAGCAGGTCCACCAGCGAGCCGCCGCCCGCCGACTGCCGCAGCGCGTCCGAGATGGTGCGTTCCTGCTGCACGCCCTTGAGCCCCACGGCCAGCATGCGGTGCTGCTCGAAAGCCAGGCCCAGCGCCTCGCGGGCCAGCGCCTGCTCGATCACCAGGTCCTCGAGCGTCTGCGGCACCGTCGTGGGCCGGATCATCTTGTTGCGGATGGCGTTGCGTACCGCGCCCTCGTCCACCCGGAAGGGCACCCAGCGCAGGATGCGCTCCAGCCCCGCCTCCGCCATCACGTTCGCCACCGAATAGCTCATTCCCAGGTTCGCGGACACCGAGCGGTGGAAGACGCGGGCGCCGTCGGCCCCCGGCAGGACGGAGAAGACGTCGGTGGTCGCGCCGCCGATGTCCACGCCCAGCACCGAGAGGCCGTCGCGACGCGCCACCCGCTCGATCATCAGGCCCACCGCGCCCGGCGTCGGCATCACCGGCACCGGAGTCCAGCTCATCAGCCTCGGATAGCCCGGGGCGTGGGCCATCACGTGCTCCATG
>CAYNPF010000504.1:0-1528 GCA_964398895.1 uncultured bacterium | reverse complement strand
GTGGTGCTCGGCGTGGCGGATGCGGTAGAGCACGGGGTCGCGCATCCACACGTTGGGCGAGGCCATGTCGATGCGGGCCCGCAGCGTGCGGGCGCCGTCCGGGAACTCGCCGGCCTTCATGCGGGTGAACAGGTCGAGGCTCTCGGCGACCGTGCGGTTGCGGAACGGGCTCTCGCGCCCCGGCTGGTCGGGCGAGCCGCGGTAGCTGTCGGTGTCGGCGGGCGACAGGTCGCAGACGTAAGCCCTGCCGCGCCGGATCAGTTCAAAGGCGAACTCGCAGATGGGCCCGAAGTAGTCGGAGGCGTAGAACGGCTCCAGCGCCCGCTCCCCCGCCGCGTCCGGCATCACCGGGGCCAGGTACCAGTCGCGCCGTCCCGCCGTCTCGCTCGCCGCCGCGGTCGCCCCCACCGGCTTCAGCCCCAGGCAGTGATCCGCCCAGCCGGCGATCAGCCAGCGAACGTCCTCGGTGATCGAGTCCACGTACTCGACATCCTCCTTGGTCGGGTTCGTGTCGTCCATGCGCAGGTTGCAGCGGCCGCCGAACTCGCGGGCGATGCCGAAGTTCAGGCAGATGGACTTGGCGTGGCCGATGTGCAGGTAGCCGTTGGGCTCCGGCGGGAAGCGCGTCACCACGCCCCGGCACCTGCCGTCGGCGAGGTCGCGCTGGACGATCTCGCGCACGAAGTCGAGGTGTTCGGCGGGGCGGGGGGATTGCGGCGTGTTCGGCTCGGACATGGGACTCTCGATCGGTTCGGGCGGGGTCGCGTCGGGCCCGCGGCGCGCGGCCGGGGCGATCATGGAGACCCCGCGGTTGCTGGGAGTGATTCGCCGGGCCGACTGTAGCACAAGCGACCGCGGGACGGCCGTTTTCGCCCCGTCACGACGTGCGGGCCGCCCGCCGCAGCGGACGGCCCGCCGTTCGAGCCACGCGGAGGCCCGCCGTCGTCAGCGCACGACAACCACCTTGCGGGTGCATACCTCCGGGCCGGTGGCCAGGCGCGCGAAGTACACGCCGGGGCCGCTCGGCGCCCCCGAGGCGTCGCGCAGGTCCCAGGCCACCGAATGGCGTCCCGCCCCGGCGATGCCGTGCTCGAGGGTGCGCACGCGACGTCCGCTGAGATCGAAGATGGCCAGGTCCAGCGCGGCCCCGACCCGACCGGCGGGCACGCCGTACCAGATCCGCGTGCCGCCCTGCGCCGGGTTCGGCGCCGGCGGGCCCATTGCCAGGGCCTGGAAGATCGTGGTCGCGCCGCCGCTCCCACCCTCGCCGACGTCGGTCGGCACCGGCGTGCCGACGTAACCGGTGCGCTGCGGGTCGTGATGGAACTGCGCCCACGGCGGCTCCGGCTGCTCGGGCGAGAACGGGAAGTCGTAGTCCCAGACGTAGACGTTCTTGTCCCAGCAGGCCACGACGATCTCGCTCATCCCGTCGCCGTCAATGTCGCCGACCGCCGGCGTGCCGAGCACCTCGGCACCGAGCTGGATCGGGAAGCCGGGCAGCACGGTCGCGTCGGCGCCGGACAGCGCG
>CAYNPF010000503.1:0-1553 GCA_964398895.1 uncultured bacterium | reverse complement strand
CGGGGTGGACGCGGGAAGTCTAGCGCATGGGCAGGCCGCGCGCCGCCGCTCGGGAGACGACCGCCGCCGGGCGGGGGGCGATCGCGGCCCCGCCGGCCATGGGCCCGGGAACGGAACACCCGGGCCCACGCATCGCGCGGGTCCGGGTGCGCTCCTTCAGGTCGTTCCCGCCGTGATCAGCGGCGGATCCACCACAGCAGATCAATGAACAGCACGACCAGGCCGAGATCCACGGTCCACCTCCGGCGGAGAGGCTCGCGCACTTCGCGCGGTCAACCGTTGGGTCGGCCGCCCGCGGGTTGGCGCGCGGGCGGGGGAGGCGGCGTCCTGTCGCCTCACATCGCAGTATCGGCCGCCTCGGCCTCGAGCTTGAGTTCCTCCTGGCCCCCCTCCGGGCCCGTGCGCTCCGGGCGGGTCAACTGCTTGAGCACCACCACGGTGACGTCGTCCAGCGGCTGGTCGGCGAAGGCCTGTACCTCGGCCAGCAGGGCCCGCAGGATGTCCGCGGCGCTCCGCCGGGCGTGCGCGTCGAGCACGCGCTGCAGCCCGTCGAGACCGAACTCCTCCCCGCCGCGGCGGGCCTCGGTGAGACCGTCCGAGTAGAGCACCACGATGTCGCCGGCATCCAGTTCCACCCGGGTGTCGGCGTAGCGCGCCCCCGCCGTCACCCCCAACAGCACGCCGCTCTGCGCCAGCACCTCGACACGTCCGTCACGCCGTCGGAGCAGGGGAGGCGTGAGCCCGGCGTTGGCGTAGGTGAGCGTGGCCGCGCGCACGTCCAGGCGGGCGCAGAGCAGGGCGACGAAGACGTCCGGCTGGTTCAGCGCCACGAGGTCGAGATTGAGCGAGGTGAGCAGGTGGCCGGGCATGGCCCCCCGGCGCGCGCGGTCGCGGAAGCCGGCATGGACCCAGGTGCCCATGAGCGCGGCGGGCATGCCGTGGCCGGCCGCGTCCCCCACGGTAAGCATCACCGTGCGGTCCGGGCTGCGCACGAAGTCGTAGTAGTCGCCGCCGACTGGTTCGCTGGAGAGAGCGGCTGCTGCGCAATCGAGCGAGCGGAACGCGGGCACCCGGCGGGGCAGCAGCCGGGCCTGGATGGCGCCGGCCCGGTCCAGTTCGCGGCCCAGGGCGCCCCGGGCGCCGGCCTCCTGGCGCAGCCGTGCGTTGTCGAGGAGCACCTCGAGGTGCCCGGTGAAGCGCCTCAGCTCGCGGCGGTCGTCCGTGCCGAACCACGAGCCGCCGAGGCGGCGTCCCAGCAGCAGGCAGTGACGCACCGCTCCGTCCACCGGCAGCAGCCACGCCACGCCGCAGCGCTCGAGGGCACGGCGATCGGGCGCGCGCAGGCGCAGGTCCTCGACCGAGGCGAGCCCGCCCCCCTCGGGCAGGGCCGCGGTGAAGTCCGCCTCCGTCGGCGGGTTGGTCAGCCCGCCCGCGCCGGCGACGGGGCGGGGGCCACCGCGCGCCAGCTCGAGCGCCAGGCAGCCGTCGAGGTGGAAGGTCGCCACCAGGGCCTCGCAGGCCGCGGCCAGCGCCCCGGCCACCGTGCCCTCGCG
>CAYNPF010000502.1:0-1555 GCA_964398895.1 uncultured bacterium | reverse complement strand
CCCGTCCACCGTCATCACGTGCGCCCCCAGACGCTCCCAGATGCGGTAGTGCGTCCCCTCGCGCATCAGGTGCAAGTCGAACGTGCTGAGCTGCGACGGGAACGCGTACGGATCCCGAAGCTCCAGCGTCTTGCCCTGGTGCGTCTCGAGCCGCAGCGCGTACGGCTCCGTCGCCTTCCTCCCCTCCACCAGCGCCTCGAAAAACCCGTCGTCGTGCACCAGCGCCGCTTCCTTCAGCACTTTGCCCGTCGCCGGATCCACCACCCACACCCGCCGGGCATCCGGCTGGAACGTCCTGATCGCCAGCACCGGCTTGCCACCGACCTCGTCCTGGTGGGGCCCCAGCACCTCGAACGGCTGCCCGTGCCTCGACTCCACTACCGCACTGATCGCATCACGACTGAGTGTCATCGCATACCTTCCGACGGAACGTTCGGCGACGACCGGACCACGGGGCCCGGCGCGGCGCAAATCACAATGAGAATCGCTTGACGACGAACCCCCTGCCACTGTCCCAGGGCTTGACCTCGACGCGGCGCAGGTGTCCCTCGATGCAGCGTCCAGTCGCCGTGCCCTGGTAGCCCCCCATCTGGAACTGCACCGCTTCGACCTTGCCGCGACGATCGAAGGTCACGCTCACTGTGCCCGGACCGGCCGGGCCGTCCGCGGTCTTGCACGCCGCAGCGGCCTTCAACGCCCCCTCGAGCTGCGAGGACGCCCGCGCCTGATCGAACTTCCTGCCCGCATCGGTATCCCCCGCGTCGGCCGCCGCCAGCTCGTCGGAGGTCCGAGGCGTCGCCCGCCCGCGCAGCGCGCAGGTGAACGGATCCGCGCTCAACGAGAAGTGCCGGTCCGCGGTGAAGACCTTCCAGTCCGGCCCTCGGCCCAATCGTTCGGCAAACGAAACATCCACGATCACTTCGGCGGGAGCCCCCTCCCCGCACAGCGCCGCCAGATCGCAACGCCGCGGAGCGGGGCCGTCGAGGGACGGCGCCGGGTAGTGGGAGATCTCCACCCCCGAGGTCCGGCCTCCAGACAGGCTCCAACGGAAACCGTTGTTCGTCCCCGGCCCCGGCCCGAGCGCCGTCAGCCCCGTCGACACGTACACGAACTGCACGTCCGAGGTCGCACGGTTGAGCCCGCCGTCGGGGTGCACCGCCGACGCGTACAGCCGCACCAGACGGGCATCGCTGCGCCATGCGGCCGCCGCGCGGTCCGCCATGGTCCACAGCGCGTCGAGGTTCCCCGCCGCCTCCGGCAGCACTTCCTTGTCCTGCGGTACAGTTGCCCCCACCAGCGGCCCCGCCCCCCGGTCCTCGGCCGGATCGCCGTGCAGCAGAGAAGCCAGCAGCGCCACGACGCCGAGCGCGAGCATGCCCACGCCAGCGATCGTGATCAGATTTCGCGGTCCGACTTGCACCGGGGCGCGAGCGTAGCAAAAAAGAATCCGCCGGCACAACCGAGCCAGGGGGCCCGCGACGGCACCGGACCTGTCCCGCCGCGCCGCTCAGCTCCGCACGTAGCGATCATGCAGCGCGCGCGCGACCGCCTCGTC
>CAYNPF010000501.1:0-1559 GCA_964398895.1 uncultured bacterium | reverse complement strand
ATCTGGCTCGCCGGCCGCGGGGTGACGACGGTTCGCAACTGCCAGGTGAGCGACAACCAGGCCCGGAACCTCGGTGGCGTTGATCCGAGCGGCGATGCCGGTGGGATCTACGTGGAGGGTGCTGCGGCCGACGAAGGCGACATCGTCATCGAGAACAGCGTCATCAGCGACAATCGCTGCGACGGCTCGGGTGGCGGCATCGCCGGGACCACCGTGGAGATCCGCGACAACGTCATCCGCGGGAACAGCGCCTTCTACGGAGGGGGCGGAGTCTCCCTCGGCTCCGGCGTCGTGCGGCGCAACGTCGTGACCGGGAATGCCGTGCCCTTCACCGGCGGGGTGGCGGGGATTTCCCTGGAGGTCGGCCAGTGCTGCAACAACACGGTCGTGGGCAACATCTCCACGGGCTGCGCCGTGTCGGTGGACGAGGGGGCGATCACCGGCAACATCGTGACGGCGAACACGGGCTACGGCCTGCGGCCTCCGTCGGCGAGCCGGGTCGTGGAGTGCAACGACGCCTGGAGCAATGCGGGGGGCGACTTCGCGCCCGGTGGCGCCGACACGACCGGCATGCACAACTTCTCGTCCGACCCGATGTTCTGCGGGGCCGACGACTACCACGTGGCCACCACCTCGCCCTGCGCGGGTTTCGCGACCTGCGGTCTGATCGGCGCGCTGCCGCCGAACTGCAGCATCGTGCCGGTCCATCGGTCCAGTTGGGGTGCCATCAAGCGCACCTACCGTTAGCGTGCCGCGCGGGGCCCCGCTCGTCGGGGCCCCGCGCCCCGTTTCGCGCCCCGTTTCCGCCTCCCGTCTGCCGCTGCCGTCCCCGCGCGCGTTGTGCCATACTCCGCGCAACGTTGTCCGCCCCCTCGCGGACCTCCGGGGAGGAGTCATGGGTCCCACCGAACTCGAACAGATGCGGGCCGCCCACCGCATCCTCGCCACCCTCGATTACCCGCCCGGCGAGGTGGAGCGCGGCTACGCCAACCGCACCCTGCACGTGGACCTCGGCGCCAGGCGCATCGAGGCCCGTCCGGTGACGCAGTACATGAAGGACGTCTTCACCGGCGGCAAGGGCTTCGACCTCTACCTGATGTGGCAGTCCATCCCCGGGCCCATCGCCTGGGACGACCCGCGCAACGGGCTGTACTTCTCGGGCGGGCCGCTGGCTGGCACCCCGTACTTCTCGGGCTCGGGCAAGTGCCTGGTTACCGGCATCTCGCCGATCACCGGCTCGGTCATGGACTGCAACGTCGGCGGGCACTTCGGCCCGCTGCTCAAGTTCGCCGGCTTCGACGCCCTCGAGGTGACCGGCAAGGCCGACGAGTGGGTGCTGCTGGTCGTGGACGGCGACGCCCACCAGGTCCGCATCGAGACCGCGCCGCACGAGGCGCTGGACTCCTACGACGTCGCCAGCCAGCTCCACCGCATGTACGCGCGCACGCCCGAAGACCTGCAGAACCTCTCGGTGGTCTCGGCCGGGCGCGGCGCGCTGCACTCGCTCATCGGCTGCATCAACATCTCCTTCTACGACTGGAAGCGGCAGGAGCCGCGCC
>CAYNPF010000500.1:0-1561 GCA_964398895.1 uncultured bacterium | reverse complement strand
CGCCGCGAGACCGACATCCTCGACGTGTGGTTCGACTCGGGCTCGACGCACCGCGCCATCCGCGTCACGCACCCCGGGCTCGACGCCGTCTGGAAGCGCGCCGAGACCGAGGGCGGTCGCGTCGTCTACTTCGAGGGCCCGGACCAGCACCGCGGCTGGTTCAACTCCTCGCTCATGGTCGGGGTCGGCATCACCGGCGCCGCGCCCTACACCGACGTCGCCACCCACGGCTGGGTGCTCGACGGCGAGGGCCACGCCATGCACAAGTCGCGGGGCAACGTCATCCTGCCCGCCGATGTCGTGCAGCTCTACGGCGCCGAGATCGTGCGCTGGTGGGCGCTGGCCGCCGACTGGCGCAGCGACATGCGGGTCGCTGACCGCACTCTGCGTCACCGCGAGCTGAAGGGCCTGAAGGTGCCGGCCGACGACCCGGCGTGGAAGGACCGCCCCGGCGACGAGATCCTCGAGCGCTGCGCCGACGCCTACCGCAAGGTGCGAAACACCTTCCGCTTCCTCCTCGGCAACCTCGGCGACTTCGACCCCGCCCGCGACGCGCTGCCCGACGAGCGGCTCACCCGCGTGGACCTGGCCTTCCGCGAGGCGCTCGACGCCCGCCTCGCGCGGGTGCGCGCGGCCTGGGAGGCGCTGGAGTTCCATCGGGCGCTCGACCTGCTGCTCGGCTTCTGCACCGTGGACCTCTCGGCCGTGTTCATGGACGTCGCCAAGGATCGGCTCTACACCCTCGCGGCCGACGATCCGGCGCGCCGCTCGGCGCAGACCGTGCTGTGGCGGGCGCTGCACGACCTGGCCGTGGCCGCCTCGCCAGCGCTGGTCTTCACGGCCGAGGAGGTCTGGCAGCACCATCCCGCGCTGCTGGCCGAGAGCGAGAGCGTGCACCTGGCCCGGTGGCCGGAGCGCGGCGCGGGCGAGGAGACCGCGTGGGAGTTCCTGCACGGCGTGCGCGACGCGGTGAATGCCGCCCTCGAACCCCTGCGGGCGGCCAAGACACTGGCCTCCCCCGCCCAGGCCGAGGTGACGATCACCGCCCCCGCGGAGACGATCGCGCGACTGCGCCCCTACGAGGCGGAGTTGCCCGCGTTCCTCATCGTGGCACGCGCCGAACTGATCGAGGCGGCGGCGGGTGAGCTGACGGTACAAGTCACCACCACCGGCATGGCGAAGTGCGAGCGCTGCTGGACGCACCGCGCCGACGTGCTCCCCGAGGGACCGCGCGCCGGGCTCTGCGGCCGCTGCGTGGCCGTGCTGGAGCAGTCCGGGAAGTAGGCCTTGAGAGAGCCGCCGTCCGGGGCGCGACAAGTCCGGGGCTCGATCGGATCGGTCGTGCGGGCGCCCCAACCGTGGCCCCGCACGCTTCGGTCGAGTCCGAACGTGCGCGCTCGTGGGAGCAGAGCGAGCGATCGGGCACGTTCGGGCGCGTGATCGAGCCCCAGGTGAAGCGCATTCGGGCGCGACCCGATGCAAGATTGCTCTTGACAGGTCTTCAGCCTCCCGCGGCGTTCTGCACCGTGATCTGTGTGGGCGCGCCACCACGCTGCGCACG
>CAYNPF010000499.1:0-1561 GCA_964398895.1 uncultured bacterium | reverse complement strand
CCGGAGATGGTGTCCGTCACAGGTCACGGCCATGGGGAGTCTCCTTGGGCGCGGGACCTTGGTCGGCCCCCGGCGCAATGTCCGGGCATGATACGCCTCCTCCGACCCGGTCGAGAGCTGTCATCCCCCTGCCTCGGGCTCAAGGCTCCTCCGCCCTTGCTCCGACCAGCTCATGAACGGATCAGCGGCGATGTGCGGGCTCGTGGTTCCCGAGCAGCGGATTCACTGACCCGCTGAGCTCCTGGGTGATGGTGGTTGTAGTCTCGGTGGTGCAGACCGAGAATGGTCTCTGATGAGTCGCGGGCATGCCATTGCCGGCACCCCAGGGCGGGAGAGCTGATGGAGGTGACCAGATCCCGGTCGCTGGTTGGCCCCTCGCTGTGGCTGGACGGCTCCGGCGCCGTGGCAGACGTGTGTCTCGCCGAGGGCGACCCCGACCCGGTCCCAGCCTGGCGTGCAGCCCTCAAACGCGCCAACGCCGCCCTTGGGTGGCCGCGCCGGGCCCATAGCCGGCGTTCGGGAGACCTCTTCATCGCGCTCGCCATCGAGGCGCCCCCGGACTGCCTGGCAGCGGCGACTCGCCTCAACGACTGGGCGATCACCGGCGGCCCCGAGGTGGAGTTCCCCGCCCTCCTCGAGCAGGTGGTGGCCACGAGGCGCCCCGACCAGGCCGCCGCGATCGCCGAGGCGGAACGGCGCGAGCTGCCGTGGCTGCTCGACGAGGTCGGGCTGACCCTGGGGCTGGGCTCTGGCGCGGTCACGGTGCTCGCGGCGTCCGAGGGCGAGCCGGTGCCGGCCGGGCGTGTCATGGCGAGCCTCGACGAGGTCGCATGGGACGACCTGCGCGGGGTGCCCGTGGTGGTGGTGACCGGCACCACCGGCACGACCGCCACGGCGCGCCTGCTCGCCCGCATTGCGACCATGGCCGGCCACACGGTCGGGCTGGTCTGTCAGGACGGGATCGTCGTCGGAGACGAAGGCATCAATAGCGGTGACCGCACCGGGCCCGAGGCGACCAGGACCGTCTTGCGCGATCCCCGCCTCACCTTCGCCGTCCTGGAGGTGCCCGTGCCTGAAATCCTCGCTCACGGCCTCCTGATGTCGAGGATCGACGTCGCCGTGGTCACCGGCGTCACCGTCGATCCAGATGGCGACCACGGCGTCTCCACCCGACAACATCTCGTCGAGGCGACCCTGGTGGCCGCCAGGGCAGCGCGCCACGTCGTCCTCAATGCCGACGACACGCTGCTTGCAGAGCAGCAGGCCGACACCTGGTTCAGCCCCGATCATCCCGTCGAGGGCGCTTCCAACCTGGACGGTCAACTGGCGGCCGGCAGCGAGCCGCCGAGGGAACCTCTGATGGCGCTGGAAACCGGGGATGTCACGCGGCCGGAACGGGTAAGCGCCTCTGCCGCGGCCGCCGCGGCCCGCGCGGCGGGTCTGCCCATCACGGCCATCGCCAGCGTCCTGGACCTCTCCCCGCGCCGAGCCCTGGCGGGCGGGCGCTCCTGGTAAGCTGGCGCACCATGCACCACTTCACCTGCGAGGAGTTCTCACCGAA
>CAYNPF010000498.1:0-1563 GCA_964398895.1 uncultured bacterium | reverse complement strand
CCATGTATGCCAACAGGTTTCCCTTATCCATGAACCCCTCCTTTTCTACGTCCCGTATCCCGGACTCCCGCACCGGCGGGGCCGGAAATCGATTGCTCACGCCTTCGCCAGAATTTTCACCAGAAATACGCATACCGTCGCGGCCCCCGCTATCGCGGTGCCCAGGACGACGGACACGACCCACAGCAGGGCGCGGATCACGTTCTCGTGACGGTCAAGCCGCGTCTGGATCGAAATGCTGCCGTTGTCCCTGAAAAGTCGCTTCTCGATGCCGTCGAGCTTCTCCAGCAACTCCGCGTGCCGCTCCATGCACTCGACGTATGTAACAACCCTCTCCTCCATCGCGTCCCCCTCCGCTCATAAACCCAAACTGATGACCCCGCCGCCGGACGACCCGGAGTAGGTGTCCCCGCCGGGCGCGGCTGCCTGCCCGCCCGCCGCGTCGTACCCTGGCGTGCCGGTTCCCGCCGTGCCGTGCAGGTTGGTGCCCTGCCGCAGGTCCACCAGCAGCCGCCGCAGATAAACCTGCGCGTCCTGCCACCCCGCCTGATAATCGGAGGCGGCGGCGTAGCCCATCTCAAGCGCGAGGCTGTACCAGACCGCGCATTTGACCGGCGTCAGCAGCCCGAGGAGCACAAGATCGGAATCAAGGGAGCCGACCGGGTCCAAGTCGGCCGCGATGGCCGTGCGGAAATCCGCGACCGCGCCCCGCACGATCAGCAGCAGCCGGTCGTAACGGCCTTCCTCGGTCAGCCAAGCGTCGTACGCCGCCTGCAGCCCGCCGGGCAGGTTCGCCCCGACGACGGCCGCGTCCACATACACCCACCTGCCGTCGTCCGTGAGTTCGAAATATTCGCCCGCCCCGGCTTCCTCCGGCGTCCAGTGCGCGTACAGGGTGTGGTCCGCCTCGACCGCCAGCGGCGAGGCGGACGTCACCTCCGCGCCGCCTTCGGCCGCCGTCCACCAGCCGGCGAACACGTAGCCCTCGCGGGTAACCTCCGCCAGTTCGCCGTACATAAGGGCGGGCAACAGGACGTAGACGGCGGCGGGGGAGGGCAAGCCGCCCCCGTTCCCGTCGAACGTCACTGTCACCTGAACGGCCATTTCCGCCCCTCCCCGCCCTTACGTCGCGCTGACGTTGAGACGTTTCACCGCAGCCGAGTTCGTGACGCGCACGTCCTCGCTCCAGTCGAACTTCGCCACCTCCACGCGCCCGTCGTCGCGCATGTAGCTGGACGGCACCATGTACTTGCCCATGAGCCGGAACGTCTTCATGAAGCTCGGGTCGCGCCGCGTCGGGTTCGGCCGACGGGCGAAGACCAGCACGGTGCTGTCGAGCAGAAACTTCACGTCCTCGGCGATGCCCGGCGCGGCGTCGTCGTAGACCATGTACGAGGTCCGCACGTCCGGACCCCCGACGAACAGGAAGCCCGCCGTGGACTCGGTCGGGACCGCGAGGCTCCCGCCCCTGCCGCCGTTGCCGACCACGTAGCGCCCGCGCACCTTGTCCTGGTTCTTGAACAGGCACCACGCCGACGCGCCGAACAGCACGCCCACGCCCAT
>CAYNPF010000497.1:0-1584 GCA_964398895.1 uncultured bacterium | reverse complement strand
GCCAGATCGTGGGTGATGAACAGCACAGCGAAGCCCAGCTGCCGCTGCAGCGCCCGGATGTGCTCGAGGATCTCGCGCTCGACGATGACGTCGAGCGCGGTGGTCGGCTCGTCGAGGATCACCAGCGCCGGTTCGAGCGCCAGCGCGATGGCGATGCCCAGCCGCTGCCGCATGCCGCCGGAGAGCTGGTGGGGATAGGCGTGGATCAGCTCGGCGGGGATGCCGACCATCTCGAGCAGGTCCGCGGCGCGCGCCCGGGCGACGCGCGCGCTGACGGCGCGATGCGCGTGCAGCGTGTCGCGGATCTGCTCGCCCACCGGCAGCACCGGGTTGAGCGCGTCCATCGCGCTCTGGAACACCATGGAGATGCGCTTCCAGCGCAGCTCGCGCAGCTCGGCCTCGTCGAGCGCGAACAGGTCGCGCCCCTCGAACCGGGCGTGCCCGCCGGTGATCACCGCCGGCGGCGGCAGGATGCGCAGCAGCGCCTGGGCCACCGTGGACTTGCCGCAGCCCGACTCGCCGGCCACGCCGAGGATCTGGCCGCGCTCCAGCTCGAAGGAGACGTGGTCCACCGCCCGCACCGTCCCGCGGTCGGTGACGTAGTCCACGCAGAGGTCCTGGACCGCCAGCAGGGGCTCAGCCACGGTCGCTCACCACCGGTGTCGAGCGCGTCGCCCGCCGTCCCCGCGCCGCCAGGAAGCCGCGCCAGGCCCGTTCGAGCTGCAGGCGCGGGTTCGTGATCTCGTCGAAACCGGAGTTCAGCATGGTCAGTCCGAAGCCCACCAGCGCCACGCACAGCCCGGTGGGGGCGAAGGTCCACCACGCGCCGGTGAGCAGCGCGGAGTCGTTCTGCGCCCAGTAGAGGTTCGTGCCCCAGGTGACCGCCGAGACGTCGCCGAGGCCGAGGAACTCGAGGCCCACCTGGGCGCCGATGGCGTAGGTGGTGCTGCCGATCACCTGGGCGACCAGCAGCGAGGTCATGGTCGGCAGGATCTCGCGGGTGATGATGCGGAAGTCGGACTCGCCCGCCACCACCGCGGCGGCGACGAAGTCGCGCTGGCGCTGCGACAGCGCCTGGGCGCGCAGCACCCGCGCGTTCCACGCCCAGCCGGTGACGATCAGCACCACCGCCAGCGTCGTCGGGCCCGAGGGCAGGTAGGCGGCGATGACGATGGCCAGCGGCAGGCCGGGGATGACGAGGAAGACGTTGAACAGCAGCGACAGCAGCGCGTCCACCCGCCCGCCGAAGTAGCCGGCGGTGACGCCGACCAGCGCCCCGAGCAGCACGACGGCGAGGCCGACGACGAAGCCGATGGCCAGCGAGATTCGCGTGCCCACCACGAGCTGCGCCAGCACGTCCTGCCCCTGGCCGGTGGTGCCCAGCCAGTGCGCCGCCGAGGGCGGCTGCAGCGGGATGCCGACCAGCGCGCGGGGATCGCCGACGAGCCACGGTCCGCAGACCGCCACCAGCACGAAGACGCCGAGCAGCACCGCGCCCGCCGACGCCTTGCGGTCGCGGCGGATCGCGTTCCACCAGGCCGCCAGCCCGGTGCCGCGGGCGGTGTCGGCGGCGCTCACGTCGCC
>CAYNPF010000496.1:0-1592 GCA_964398895.1 uncultured bacterium | reverse complement strand
GCTCGCCGGTGTAGGGCGAGACGTAGCTGCCGCTGGGGGTCAACTCCGACCCGAAGTTGCTCAGCGAGGTGGCGATGCGCACGCTGCCGTAGCCGAGGTAGTAGATCGAGCCGAGGTCCACCAGCATCGCCGAGGTCACCGGGCCGCCGACCTGCGAACCCAGATCCTCGCGCACGTACTTGACGCCGGCGCCGATCAGCAGCTTGTCGGTCCAGCGACGCCCGTAGGCCAGACCGGCCACGAAGTCGCTGTAGGAGAACTCGCGGCCCGTGCCGAACGGGTGGTACTCGTCGGTCTCGTCGAGCCGCGTCGTCAGCATGCCGACCTGGACGCCGATCGAGCCGCCCAGCCGCTTCGAGGGCATCACGTAGATCAGGAAGTCGTGGTTGATGTCGCCCGGCCAGGCGGTGTGCGAGACCTGCACCTCCTGCCGCAGCAACGAGGCCAGTCCGGCCGGGTTCCACACGATCGTCGAGGGATCGTTGGCCACCGCGACGAAGGCCTCGCCCAACCCCACCGCGCGCGCGCCCACGCCGATCTTCAGGAACGAGCCCGAAGAGGTCCCGGCGCGCTGCCCGCCCAGGTCGAACTGCGCCCGGGCGGCCCCCGCGATCAGCAGCAGGCCCGCCAGCGTCAGCGCCAGCGTCGTGGCGGCTCGTCTCGGATCAGAAGTCATAGTCGAGCGAGAATCTCCACTGGATGCCGTCGCCGTAGTTGGACGGGTCGCCCACGGCGGATTCCTTCAGGTACTCGTTGTTGCGCGTGCTCGGATACAGCACCGGGTCGTACGAGCCCACGCCCCAGATCCGCCCGCGACCGGTCACCGGGTCAATGCGGTTGATGATGCGGTTGTCGAAGATGTTGACGCCGACCACGCTGATGTCGAGTCGCTTCGAGAAGACGTGGATCGCCCGGTTCAGCCGCAGGTCGGTGGTGATCTGGAACGGACCGTTCTTCGAGTAGGGCTCGCCGGCCTGGTCGGTGAGCGGGTTCTGCGGCGTGTAGGCGCGGCCCGAGCTGCCCTGGACGTAGAGGTTGAGGCCGCTGTTCTTCAGCCACTTGCGCGGCGCCCGGTCGTCGAAGCGCAGGTCGAAGTTGACCGCCAGCTTGTGCGGCCGGTTCCAGTACACGTAGGTCTCGGACAGGCGGGTCTCGGAGGCGTCACCGCCGCTCTCCTGCACCACCTTCTGCTCGTTGGGATCGCTGCTCTTCCCCTTCGTCTGCTGGTAGGTGTAGGTGATCTTGCCCGACCAGTAGTGGCTGCGCCGCTTCTCGACCTCGATCTCGAAGCCGCGCGAGCGCGAGAAGTGCCCGTTCAGGTAGACGAACACCGGCTTGGGCACCTCGCCCGCCCCCGCCTCGCCGGCGCTGAACTGCGTCGCGGTCGGGTAGTCGTAAGTATCCTTGACGAAGAAGGTCACGTTGGCGGCGGCGGTGGGCAGGAACATGTGCTTGGCGCCGAGCTCGTAGTTGACCGACACCTGCGGGTTCAGGTTGGGATTGCCCAGCAGCGGGAACGACTCGCTCGAGATCGAGGTGAGTCGCGAATAGACGTAGCGGTACGACGGGATCTGCGTGAACTGCCCGTAGTT
>CAYNPF010000495.1:0-1600 GCA_964398895.1 uncultured bacterium | reverse complement strand
CATGCCGACCCTCTCGGGGATGCGGCGGCGCGGCTACCCGGCGGCGGCGATCCGCGCCTTCGCCGAGCGCATCGGCGTGGCCAAGCACGAGAACCTGGTCGAGATGGAGTTGCTCGAGCACTTCGTGCGCGAGGACCTCAACCGCCGCGCGGCGCGGGCCATGGCCGTGCTGCACCCGCTCAAGGTGGTGATCGAGAACTACCCCGCGGGCCAGGTCGAGGAGATGGAGGCGGTCAACAATCCCGAGGATCCGGCGATGGGGACGCGGAAGGTGCCGTTCTCGCGCGAACTCTGGATCGAGCAGGACGACTTCCGCGAGGTGCCGCCGCCCAGGTACCACCGGCTCAGCCCCGGCGTCGAGGTGCGGTTGCGCTACGCCTACCTGATCACCTGCACCGGCGTGGTCAGGGACCCGCAGAGCGGCGAGGTCGTCGAGCTGCGCGCCCGCTACGACCCGGCGACACGGGGCGGTGACACGCCCGACGGACGCAAGGTCAAGGCGACCATCCACTGGGTCTCGGCGCCGCACGCCCTCGAGGCGGAGGTCCGCCTCTACGGCACGCTGTTCAGCGCCGATCGTCCCGACGACGTGCCCGAGGGGCTGGACTTCGTGGAGGGTCTCGACCCGGACTCGCTGCAGGTGCTGCGGGGATGCCGGCTCGAGCCGTCGCTGGCCGCCGCCGTCCCGGGAGTGGCGCTGCAGTTCGAGCGCAACGGCTACTTCTGCGCCGATCCCGGCGATTCCCGGCCGGGGCAGCCGGTCTTCAACCGGACCGTCACGCTGAAGGACAGCTGGGCCCGCATCGAGAAGCGCCAGGGCCGGGGCTGACCGCTTCGGCGAGCGATCCCACCACAGGAGTCCGTCCGTGTCCGTTCGCGTCCGCTTCGCGCCCAGTCCCACCGGCTACCTGCACGTGGGCGGGGCGCGCACCGCGCTGTACAACTACCTCTTCGCCCGCAGCCGGGGCGGCACCTTCGTCCTGCGCATCGAGGACACCGACGCCGCCCGTTCCACCGACGAGTCGGTCCGTGCCATCCTCGACAGCCTCACCTGGCTGGGGCTGACCTGGGACGAGGGCCCCGGCGTGGATGGCGGCAACGGCCCCTACTTCCAGTCGGAGCGGCGCGGGATCTACCAGCGGCACGCGGCGGCCCTCGAGCAGGCCGGCCGTGCCTACCGCTGCTACTGCACGCCGGCCGAACTCGACGCCATGCGCGAGGAGCAGGCGCGGAGCAAGCTGCCGCAGGGCTACGACGGTCGGTGTCGCGGGCTCGACGCGACGGCCCGGGCGCGGCTCGAGGCCGAGGGCCGGCCGCCGGTGCTGCGCTTCGCGCTGGACCCGGCGGGGGAGACGGTGTGGGAGGACGTGGTGCGCGGCCGCGTCGCCTTCCGGCGCGACGTGCTCGACGACTTCGTGCTGCTGCGGGCCGACGGCCTGCCCACCTACAACTTCGCCTGCGTGGTGGACGACCACGAGATGGCAATCAGCCACGTCATCCGCGGCGACGACCACATCTCCAACACGCCGCGCCAGATCGTGCTCTACGAGGCGCTCGGCTGGGAGATCCCGGTCTTCGGCCACGTCTCGATGATCCTCGG
>CAYNPF010000494.1:0-1601 GCA_964398895.1 uncultured bacterium | reverse complement strand
CGGCGCCCAGAAGTGGGCGGTGCGCGTGCAGGTGGACCCGCACGCCCTGGCCTCGCTCGGTCTCGACCTCGACGCCGTCGCCAACGCCATCGCCGCAGGCAACGTGAACCTGCCCACCGGCATCCTCTGGGGGCCCGACCGCACCATCACCGTGCAGGCCAACGGGCAGTTGCAGACTGCCGACGACTTCGGCGCGCTGGTGGTGGCGTGGCGCAACGGCCGCCCGGTGCGCGTGCGCGACCTCGGCCAGGTGGTGGACGACGTGCAGAACAACCGCGTCGCCGCCTGGTCGCAGGGACAGCGCGCCATCATGCTGGCGATCCAGCGCCAGCCCGGCACCAACACCGTGCAGGTCACGCACGACGTCCGCGCGCTGCTCGCCCGGCTCGGCCCGCAACTGCCGGCCTCGGTCGAGGCGCACATCCTCTACGACCGCTCGGAGTCCATCCGCAACTCGGTCAAGGACGTGCAGTTCACGCTGCTGCTCACGCTGCTGCTGGTCGTGCTGGTGATCTTCCTCTTCCTGCGCAACCTGCCCGCCACCAACATCCCCAGCCTGGCGCTGCCGATGTCGGTGGTCGGCACCTTCGCGGTGATGCAGCGGCTCGGCTACAGCCTCGACAACCTCTCGCTGATGGCGCTCACCCTCTCGGTCGGCTTCGTCGTGGACGACGCCATCGTCATGCTCGAGAACATCCACCGCCACATGGAGATGGGAAAGCCGCCGCTGCAGGCCGCCCTCGACGGCTCGCGCGAGATCGGCTTCACCATTCTCTCGATGACCCTCTCGCTGGTGGCGGTGTTCATCCCCGTGCTGCTCATGGGCGGCCTGCTGGGCCGACTGTTCCACGAGTTCGCGGTGGTGATCAGCGCCGCCATCCTGATGTCGGGCTTCGTCTCGCTCACCCTGACGCCGATGCTGTGCAGCCGCTTCCTGCGGCCCGAGCACGCCGCCGGTCACGGGCGGGCCTACACCGCGATCGAGGACGGTTACCTGGCCATGCTGCGCTTCTACCAGCGCACGCTGGACTGGGTGATGGACCACCGCGGGCTGACGATGTGGGTGTCGCTCGGCCTCCTGCTCGGCACGGTGGCGCTGTTCCGCCTCTCGCCCAAGGGCTTCATCCCCAGCGAGGACACCGGCCTGCTCAACTGCACGACCGAGGCGGCCGAGGGCACGTCGTTCGAGGCGATGGTGCGTTACCAGCGGGCGGTGGAGGCGGTGATCGCGAAGGACCCCAACATCCAGGAGTTCCAGTCCACCGCCGGCGGCGGCGGTGGCGGCTCCTCGAACACCGGGCGGCTGTTCATCCGCCTCAAGCCCCGCTCGCAGCGGAAGCTCTCGGCCGACGAGGTCGTCCGCGAACTGCAGCCCAAGCTCGCCCGCATCCCCGGCGTGCGCGCCTACCTGCTGAACCCGCCGGTGATCAACGTCGGCGGCCGCATGTCGCGCAGCCAGTACCAGTTCACCCTGCAGAGCACCGACATCCCCACGCTCTACCAGGGCGCCACCGACCTGCTGGCCCGGCTCCAGGACGCGCCCGAGTTGCAGGACGTGACCAGCGACCTGCAACTCAAGAACCCCGAGGTGCGCCTGCTGA
>CAYNPF010000493.1:0-1613 GCA_964398895.1 uncultured bacterium | reverse complement strand
AGCAGCGCGGCCAGCTCCTCAGAGGAGCCGGCCGCCTCCACCGCGTCCACCGCCGAGATGGCGAGCGCGTTCCAGTCTGCGGCCGCGGCCTCGTCGCTGGGATGGAAGTGACGCACGTAGCCGAGCAGCCGCGTGAAGGCGGTGAGGTTGGCCAGGTCCCGTCCGTCGAGCGGCCGAGTCGCCGCGGCCCCGCCCGGCGCGGCGTGCGCGGGCCACGGCAGCAAGGTGAGGCAGAGGAGGAATCGGGCGGAGCGGATCGCGCGGCGCATGCTGGCTCCTGGGCGAGTACGGCGCCCGGTTGGCGATGCCCCTCCAGCCTGCGGTGCCGGTGCGGCGCCGGTCAACCACCGGGCCGCCGAAACGGGGCGGACGCGCCCCAGCGGTCGCCCGGCGCGGAGGCGCCCGGGGCGCGGGGGAACGTGCGGGGGCGCACGGGGGCCGAGCCCCGCCGCGAACGGGGTCGGAAACGGCGTCGGTAGCGGCGGCGCCCATGATATAGTCGCGCCATGAACGGGCCGCGGATCGTGGTGGTGGGCGCCGGCGTTGCGGGTCTCGCCTGCGCGCGGGAGCTGGCGCGTCGCCGGATCCCGGCGATCATCCTCGATCGCGCCCACGAGGTGGGCGGCCGCTGTGCCACCCGGCACGTGGACGGTCGCCCGGTGGACTTCGGCACCTTCTACCTGCACTCCGGCTCGGAGGCCTTCAGCGCGGTGCTCGGCGAGCTGGACCCCGCGGGGCGGATCGAGGGCTGGCCGGAGCGCGTGCGCGAGCCGAAGCTCGCCTGCCAGCCCGACTCGTTGCTGCCGGGGCGCCTGCGCTTCGCCTGCCGTGACGGCGTGAGCGTGTTCCCCCGGCACCTGGCCCGCGGCCTCGACGTGCAGCTCGGGCGGCGGGTGACGGCGCTGACCGGGGACGGTCCCGCCGTGCGGATCGAGACGGAGACCGGCGAGTCGCTCGCGGCCGACCTGGTGGTCGTCGCCGGCGCGGTGAGCGAGAGCCTCGCCCTGATCGAGCCGCTGGTGAACGCCTGGCCGGACGCGGCCGCACCCCTGGAGCGCATCCGCGGCGTGCCCTACGTGACGACGCTCACGGTGATGGCCGGCTACGGCGACCAGCCGCGGCCCGACTTCGACGCCTGGTTCCCGTTCGAGGCCACCATGCTGCACGCGATCGGCAACGACTCGAGCAAGCGGGCGCCGGACGCCGAGCTGGTGCTGGTGCTGCAGGCGCGGCAGGGCTTCTCGCTGGAGCAGATCGGACGACCGGAGACGGAGTGGACGGGCGAGCTGCTCTGGGAGGCGGCCGAGCTGATGGGGAGCTGGGCGAGTCGGCCGCGCTGGACGCAGTCGCACGTCTGGCACACCGCGCGCGTGCTGCCGCGCGACGTGCTGGGCGAGGCGATGGTCTTCGAGCGGGAGCCGGGCCGCGCCGGGCCGCGCGTGGCGGTGATCGGGGACGCGTTCTCGCGCGAGGCGGGCATCGAGGCGGCCTACATGAGCGGGGTCGCCATGGCCGCGCGGATCGCGGCGCAGGCCGAGACGACGGCGTAGCCCGCGGCGATCCGGCACGCGGTGGCGGCCCGTCCCGGATGCGGGGCGGGCCGCTCGCGCGAG
>CAYNPF010000492.1:0-1614 GCA_964398895.1 uncultured bacterium | reverse complement strand
CCGGCCTTCGCCGGTCGCGCCGCCGATCTCACCGAGGAGAACCTCCAGGCGCGCATCCGCGGCAACATCCTGATGGCGCTGTCGAACAAGTTCGGCTGGCTGGTCCTCACCACCGGCAACAAGAGCGAGACCTCGGTGGGTTACAGCACGCTCTACGGCGACACCGCCGGCGGCTTCGCCGTGCTCAAGGACGTCTACAAGACGATGGTCTACCGTCTGGCCCGCCACCGCAACGCCCGGGGCGCGGTCATCCCCGAGCGCACGATCACGCGCCCCCCGAGCGCCGAGCTGAAGCCCGACCAGACCGACCAGGACACGCTGCCGCCGTACGAGGTGCTCGACGCCATCCTCGAGGCCTACGTCGAGGAGGATCGCTCGGCGGCCGAGATCGTCGCCGCCGGCCACGACGAGGCGACGGTGCAGCGCGTGATCTGCATGGTGGACCGCGCCGAGTACAAGCGCCGCCAGAGCCCGCCGGGAGTGAAGATCACCCCCCGCGCCTTCGGCCGCGACCGGCGTCTGCCCATCACCAACCGCTGGCGGGGCTGAGACGCCGACGCGGCGGACCCCGGGGGTCCGCCGCGCCCGAGCGATGCGTGTCGGCTACTTGGCGGCGGCGATCACCGCCACCAGCGAGCCGTGGTTGACGCGGAACGAGTACGAACTGGTCCCGCCCAACGCGTAGAGCGTGAACACGCCGTCGCCCTTCACCTGGCCGAGCAGGGCGGCGCGGCCCTTGCGGAAGAGCCGGGCCGAGGCGTCCCAGCCGATCTTCCTGGTCTCGCCCGGGGCGAGGTGCAGCGGCCCCCAGACCTTCACCGCGGTCTCATCCAGCCCCACCTCGGCCGCGTCGGTGTAGGTGGTGAGCGCCGGCGTCATCCACACGTCCACGTCCACCGCCGTGGCGCCGGTGTTGGTGAACTCGCCCAGCACGGCCAGGTCGGTGACGTCCTTGATGTCGCTCCGGTGGTCGCGGTAGGCCCCCACCGTGTTCAGGTTCACGTCCGCGCGCACCACCGCGGTCGGCGTGATGGCCAGCGGGTCGGGCAGGTCGAACGAGACCACGAACTGGCCGGAGACGAGCAGGCAGCCGGCGGCGAGCGCGCCCGCCAACGCGAGGGTCGGGAGGATCCAGCGAAGGCTTCTCATGGCGGGCCCCCTACGGCAGATCGAAGAAGTGGTAGGACGCGCCGAGCGTCACGTTCGCGAACTTCCGCGACGTCTCGTCGAGCGTGATCATCACGAACTCCCCGCGCAGGTCCAGTTCGAGCCCGGGCAGCGGCGACACCCCCAACCCGAGGCCCAGGTCGTAACCGAGCTCGGTCCGATCGTCGCTCGCCTCGCGGGTCAGCCGGTACGAACCGAGCCCGGCATACGGGTAGAAGCGCAGCGGTCCACCGGCCGCGAGGATGGCGTTCAGCCCGAACGACGAGATCTCGCCGCCATCGCGGGTGTAGGACAGGCCGCCGAAGGTCTCCTCGACGTCGCCGGGCCGCAGGGCGGTCCAGTACGGCTCGAGCCGCAGCAATGGCACCACCGTGACCGGCACGCGCGCGCCGAACAGCGCGCCGCTCTTCGCGTCCTCCTGCACGACGGGGAAGCTCGCCCCGCCGA
>CAYNPF010000491.1:0-1618 GCA_964398895.1 uncultured bacterium | reverse complement strand
GGAGGCGGCGGTGGTGCCGGCCGGCTCGCTGACCCATCGGCGGCCACTGGGCCACGTGCCCTTCGGGGTCAAGGGAACGCGGAGGGAGTCGGAACATGGCCAGCGGTGATCTGTTCGCCGGCTTCCCGCCGGAGGAGCCGCCGCTGAGGGCCGATCCCGACCGGCGCATCCTCGTCGGGACCTCGGGCTACTCCTTTGCCGACTGGGTCGGCCCCTTCTATCCGCCGGGCACGCGCCCCGGCGACTTCCTCGCCCACTATGCGCGGCACTTCCCGGCCGTGGAGGTGAACGCCACCTACTACCGGGTGCCGCCCCCGGCCGCGATGTCGGCGATGGAGCGGAAGACCCCGGAGGGGTTCCGCTTCCTCGTCAAGGTCCACCAGGCCATGACCCACGAGCGGCTGCTGGCCGCGGGGCCGGTGCGCGAATTCCGCGCGGCCCTGGTGCCGCTGCGCGAGGCGGGCAAGCTCGACGGGCTCCTCGCCCAGTTCCCTTGGGGCTTCCGTCGCAGCGCCACGAACGAGGCGCATCTGTCGCGTCTGCGGGAGGCCCTCGGGGACGACCCGTTGTTCGTCGAGTTCCGCCACGATTCCTGGGCGGCGCCCGAGGTGGCGAAACGCCTGCGCACGGCCGGCCTGGGTTTCTGCGCCGTGGACGAGCCGGCGCTCGCCGGGCTGATGCCGCCGGTCGTGTACCTGACCGCCGCCGATGCCTACGTGCGCTTCCACGGACGCAACGCGCGGAACTGGTGGGGAGGCTCGGGGACGGGCGGGGAGCCGGGCGGCGCCGCGCGTCGCCCGGCGGGGGATCGCTACGACCACGACTACTCCGCCGATGAGCTGCGGGAGTGGGTCGAGAAGGTGCGCGATCTTGCCAACCAGGCGCGACGGACCTACCTGTTCTTCAACAACTGCCACGCCGGCCAGGCGGCTCGCAGCGCGAAGCTGATGCAGCAACTCCTTCGCCAGCAGGGACTGTCCGTCTGAGCGGGAGGGACGGCCCCGCAACGCGGCGGCCACCCTCCGCGAAGGAGGGTGGCCGCGCCTGAGGGACCTGTGGGAGATCAGCGGTACAGGGTCTTGATGGCGCCCCAGGTCGACTTCTCGGTCGGCACCACGCAGGTGCCGTACAGCGTCAGCGTGATGTCGTGTACGTCCCAGTACGTGCCGTGCGACCCGTCGGCCTGGCAGTCCGACGGTCCCTTGAACGCGGGGAACGGACCGCTGATGCTCGGGCCGTTCGGCGTCAGGCCTACCAGTTCGGCGTTCGAGATGGCCATGTCGAAGCAGCTGGTGTAGCGGTCGATCGGGCCACGGATGTTGATGTTGCTCACCACACCGACCAACTGCCCCGCCTCGTACTGCTTGGTGGCGATGACGCGGAAGGTCGTGAGCGAACTGGTGTAGGCCTCACTGGCGGTGGCCCAGGCACCGGTGCCGGACAGCCACAGCTTGCCGCCCGAGTAATCGGTGCGGTAGATGCGCTGGCCGTAGCCGTACTCGTCCACGTCATCGTAGGTGAGCACGGGTGCCGAGGCGATCTGCGGACAACTGATCGTCCAGTTCGTGCCCAGCGTCGTGCCGTTGTACGAGGCGGCCGTGATCATGTTGCCGATCTG
>CAYNPF010000490.1:0-1621 GCA_964398895.1 uncultured bacterium | reverse complement strand
GTAGGCGTCGCCGAAGTGCTCGCGCCCGGTGGAGCGCGGCGGCGGCAGCGAGAAGAACGGGTCGCCGAGCAGCTCGGCGAGCAGGGCCTCGTTCACGCACCCGTGGGCCGCGAGCGCGCCCTCGGCGTCGTGCGTCTCGGCGCCGCCACTGTGCAGGGACATCAGCGCGTCGAGCACGGCGTTGCCCGGGCCGGTGTCGAAGGCCAGCACGTCGGTGAGCGCCCCCTCGCGCGGCAGCCAGGTCAGGTTCGCCATGCCGCCGAGGTTGAGGAGCAGCCGCGACTCGTGCGCGTCGCGGAACAGCCACCAGTCGGCCAGCGGCACCAGCGGCGCCCCCTCCCCGCCAGCGGCGGTGTCGCGGGTGCGGAAGTCCGAGACCACGGTGAGCCCGGTGCGCTCGGCGAGCAGCGCGGCCGAGCCGATCTGCAGGGTGAGCGCCTGCCCCTCGCCGCGATGCCGCGGCACGTGGCGCACGGTCTGCCCGTGCGAGGCCACGGCGTCCACGCGGTTGCGCTCCACCCCCGCCGCCGCCAGCAGCTCGAGCACCGCGGCGGCGAAGCGCTCGCCCAGCGCGGCGTCGAGCCGCATCAGGCGCTCGAGGGCGACCGCGGGGGCCGCGGCGACCTCGAGCACCTCGCGGCGCAGCGCCGGCTCGATGGGCGTCTCGCGGTAGGCCAGGATCTCGTGGCGCGCCGCCAGGCCGAGACCGCGGAAGCGCACCAGCACCGCGTCCACGGCGTCCACCGACGTGCCGGTCATGAGCCCCACCAGCAGGTGCTCGCTCCGCGCGAGGTAGCCGCGCACCGGCGCCAGCGCGTCGGGGGCGTTCGGGCGGCGGGGGCTCATCGGGCCGCCGCCAGCGCCGCCAGCCGCGCCTGCGCGTCGCGCACGGCGCGCGAGGCGCTCTTGCTGCCGTCGAGGACCCGCTCGAGCTCGTCGCCGATCGCGGCCTGCATCGCCGGCCACGCCGGGTGACTGGGCGCGACGCGTCCGGCCGCGATCTGCCGCAGCAGCGCCTGCTCGTGCGGCCGCCCGCTCCAGGCGGCGCCGGTGTCCTCGCCCGCGCCCGCCGGCAGCAGCTCGGGCACGGCGGCGGCGAGCCGCCGCGCGTTCTCCGGCCGCACGAGGAAGCGCGCCAGGTCGAGGGCCCCGCGCCGATGGGGCGAGGCGTTGAAGGAGACCAGCAGCTCGCCGCCGAGCCAGGAGACGTTCGCGCCCTCGTCGGCCTGTGGCCGCGGCACCAGCGCCACGCCCCAGCGCTGCGACGGTGCGGCGGAGAGCCGCCGCGCGAAGCCCGCGCCCGCCAGCATCAGCCCGAGTCGTCCCTGCCGAAACTCGCCCTCGAGCGCGGCCTGGGTCCCGACCGTGCCGCTGCGGCGCAACCGCTGCAGGAGCGCGAAGGCCCGCGTCGCCCCGATCGAGTCGAGCGCGGCGTGGCGCGGGTCCGCCGCCCGGATCCCGCCGCCGGCCAGCAGGAAGGGCAGCGCCTGCCGCGCCAGCTCGGCCGTGTCGGCGGCGGGCAGGCCGATGCCGTGCGCCCCGTGGCCGAGTCTCTGCACCGCCGCGGCGGCGCGGGTGAACTGGTCCCACGTCTCGGGCGGCTCGCGCGGATCGAGCCCGG
>CAYNPF010000489.1:0-1621 GCA_964398895.1 uncultured bacterium | reverse complement strand
AGCGGCAGGAGCCGCGCCTCAAGCAGGCCGGCCGCGGCGGGCTGGGCAGCGTGATGATGAACAAGCGGCTCAAGGCGATCGTGGCGCGGTGCGCGAAGAACCGCCCGCGCTGGTCCATGTCGGTCCGCGAGCCATAGGGGGCGCCATGCCGTCGGTGATCGTTCCGGACGTGCTCGAGGTGGACACCATCGTGGATCGCTGGCGCGCCGACCCCGAGTTCGCCGTCGAGATGCTGCAGGACGTGCAGAAGCACTACCGCCACCTGCCCAAGGCGGCGCTCGAGCGCATCGCCGAGCGCACCGGGGCCGACATGGGGCGGCTCTACCACATCGCCACCTTCTTCAAGGCCTTCTCGCTGGAGCCGCGCGGCAAGACCACGATCCAGGTCTGCACCGGCACCGCCTGCCACGTGCAGGGGGCGGCGCGGGTGCTCGACGCCTTCAGCCGCGAGCTGGGCGTCGAGCCCGGCCGAACCACGCCCGACCTCGAGTACAGCCTCGAGGGCGTGCGCTGCCTGGGTTGCTGCGGCCTGGCGCCGGTCGTCACCTTCGGGGCCGAACTGGTCGGCGGCGTGGACTCCTCCAAGGTCGGCAAGCTGATGCGGCGCCACCGCGCCACCGGCTCGGCCATCGCCGCGCCGGCGGGCGGGAAGACGGAGGCCGCCGAATGACCCGCCTCACGCTCGACAACCTCGACACCGTGGCGCAGCGGGCGCAGGAGCGCCACCAGGGCTGGAAGTCCATGCTCATGGTCTGCGCCGGCACCGGCTGCGTCTCGGCCAAGTCGTTGCCGCTGCGCGACGCCTTCCGCGCCGAACTGGAGCGCCGCGGCCTGCAGGACGAGATCCGCGTCGTCGCCACCGGCTGCAACGGCTTCTGCGCCCACGGGCCGATCTGCGTGGTGCAGCCCGAGGGCGTGTTCTACGAGCGCCTGAAGCCCGAGGCGGTGCCGGCGCTGATCGAGTCGCACTTCGTCCGGCGCGAGCCGCTGACCGACTACCTGTTCCGCGCCGGCGACGAGAAGCCGGTGCCGCTCGAGAAGGACATCGAGTTCTTCGCCAAGCAGCAGTGCATCGCGTTGCGCAACCGCGGCAAGATCGACCCCGAGGACATCGAGGACGCCATCCGTACCGGCGCCTACCGCGCGCTGCGCGACGTGCTGCGCGCCGGCGTGGACGGCGACGAGCTGGTGCGGCGCATCGTACGCTCCGGCCTGCGCGGCCGCGGCGGCGGCGGTTTCCCCACCGGGGTGAAGTGGGAGTCGTGCCTGAAGGCCGCGCGCGAGCGCGGGCTCGCGCCCTACATCGTCTGCAACGGCGACGAGGGCGACCCCGGCGCCTTCATGGACCGCAGCATCGTCGAGGCCGACCCGCACGCGGTGATCGAGGGCATGCTGATCGGCGCGCGCGCGCTGGGGGCGACCGAGGGCTTCGTCTACATCCGCCACGAGTACCCGCTGGCGCTGCAGCGGCTCACCCGGGCGATCGCCCAGGCCCGCGAGTGGGGCGTGCTGGGCCGCGACATCATGGGCACGGGGATGGAGTTCGACCTCACCATCCACCGCGGCGCCGGCGCCTTCGTCTGCGGCGAGGCCACGGCGCTGATGGCCTCGATGGAGGGCC
>CAYNPF010000488.1:0-1634 GCA_964398895.1 uncultured bacterium | reverse complement strand
GAGGTCGGTGGACGCAAACTCAGGCGCCTCCATGAGGAGCTTCCAGATGGTCGGCACACCCAGCACGACCGTGCAACGCTCCCGTTCGAGGGTGCGCCAGATCTCGGCGGGATCGAACCCCGCATGCAGCACGATGGTGCCGCCGATGGCGAAGATCGGCATCAGGAAGGCGCCCAGCCCGCCCGCGTGGTAGAGCGGAGTGAAGACGGGGCTGACATCGTCCTCGCGCAGTTGCCAGCCGATGGCGGTGTTGTAGGCGTTCCACGCCATCATGCGGTGGGGGACCATCACCCCCTTGGGCTTTCCCGTCGTACCGCTGGTGTAGAGAAGGCACAGGACGTCCTCGGGAAGACAGGGGCCGAGGGCATCTCCCCTGTCGCCTGTCGTCTGTCCCGGCACCTCCTTGAAAGGCAGGTCACCCGCCGCGGCCGGGTCGTCGAGAGCGACATAGCAGTCGAGCTCGACGAGAGGGCGAAGGGCGCGCACGGTGTCGGCAGAGGCAGCGTCGTAGGCGAGTGCGCGCATGCCGGAGTCGCGAACGATGTGTGCGAGCTCGTGGGTGGTGGCCCGGGTGCCGAGCGGAACCACGATCACGCCGGACTTGGCCGCTGCGAAGAAGCAGTCCAGGAACTCCGGCCGGTTGTGCGACAACACCCCGAACCGGTCCCCTCTCTGCAGGCCGAGGAGACTGGTGAGCACCCTGGCCGTGGCGGCCGCTCTGGCGTCGAGCTGGCGATAGGAGAAGCGCTCGCCCGTGGGCACGAACACCAGGGCCGTCTTGTCCGGGGTCAGCCGCGCCCGTTCGCCCAGGACGTCACCGTGGAGCATACGCGCGTCTCCTCCTTATCCCCTTCCAGAAGGTCATGCCGTCACCGCTTCTCCGCCAGCGCGTCCTGGAGAGCGGCAAGAAACCGGGCAGGGCATTCAACCTGGGGCACATGGCCGCAGTGGTCGATGGTCACGAGGGTCGCGGAGGGCAGCTCGACCTGCAGGCGCCGCGCATAGTCGAGGGGCATGATTTGGTCCGAGGCACCCCAGATCAGGTGGACCGGCGCCTTGATCTCGCCGAGTCTGCCGTCCAGGAGCCACTGGCCCATGGTGGCGGCTCCGGCTGCCAGGCGCGCCAGAGCTCCGTGTTGAGCCTCCCGGACGATGGCATCCAGCACGAAGTCGGGAACCGGGGCGCTTGCCGCATCACGACTCTGGGCGACCCCCTTTCGGGCCTCCTCGCGAGTCCTGGGCAGGACCATCGCGTTCTCGTTGTGGCCGGCGAGAGCGCCCCCGCTGACACAGACAAGCCGGGCTACGCGGTCGGGGTGGCGGTGCGCCACCAGCATGGCCACCCATGCCCCCAGGGAGTTGCCGACCAGGGTCACCGGCTCGCCCGGCGCCAGGCGTTCAATCGTCGCCTCGACGCCCTCGACGACCATCTTGACGTCGAGCGGGCCGGCCTGGGGGGCGCTCTGGCCGTGGCCTGCCAGGTCCGGAGCGATCAAGCGGTGATCGGCCGCGAGCTTCGGCGCGACCTGCGCCCAGGTGGCGGCCGAGTCCCCCGCCCCGTGCAGCAATACCACGACCGGCCCCTTGCCCCCGACCCACACCGCCTGGGGACCGCAGGGCGCCTCGACATCCGT
>CAYNPF010000487.1:0-1640 GCA_964398895.1 uncultured bacterium | reverse complement strand
CACGCTGCACCGGGCGGCGGTGGCGGACACGCTGCGCCGGGCGGCGGTGGCGGACACGCTGCGCCGGGCGGCGGCGGCGGACACGCTGCACCGGGCGGCGGTGGCGGACACGCTGCGCCGGGCGGCGGTGGCGGACTCGCTGCGCCGCGTCGCGGCCGCCGATTCCGCTCGTGCGATCGTGCGCCCGTCGCTGCTCCACCGGTTCCAGTGGCGGCCGCCGTCGTGGCGCAGCATGATCGGTGCGTTCGGCAACGTGCAGACCAACTGGGGCTTCAGCCAGACCAGCGCGTACACGCGGCTCACCGGCACTCCGAGCTTCGCCTACCTGTTCGGTTTCACGAGCCGGCTCGACACCACTCGGACCTCACCGCAGTACGGCAACAGCGCCAGCACGTCGGACAGCTGGCACGCTTCGGCCCGCTCGCGGGTGCGCCTGCCGTTCGGCAGCTCGGCGACCTCGCGCTTCGAGGTCACCGACCGGGTGACCGAGACGAACGCCGTGCGCACCCAGTCGCGCACCCTGCACTTCCCGGACTTCGACCTCGACTACGGTCGCGTCGCCAACGTGATCCGCCTCGATCGTCTCCTCGTCACGCCGCAGTTGCGCAGCGCCTACAGCCGTTCGGTGGTGACGGAGTACGCCAACGGCCACCGTTCCCCCACCGGGCGGTCCGTGGCCAGCAACTGGCGGCCGCTGATCGGCATCAGCGGCAACCTGAAGGGCGGCACGCGGGCCGAGCTGAAGGTCGAGCGGCGCGTCACCCAGACCGAGAACATGCTGTCCGGGCACTCGATCACCACGGATCGCCTGACCACCAGCAACTTCAGCCTGAGCCGTTCCTACTCCAAGGGGCAGAAGGTCAGCGTGCTGGGCAAGGCCCGGACCATGACCACCTCGATCAGCCTCAGCCTCAGCGGTCAGTACGAGTACCGGCGGGGCGAGACCATCACCTACTACGACACCTCGCGCCGGCGCATCCTGACCAAGCGGAACCCGACCGAGACCGACCGCCTGTCCCTGAACGGCTCGGGCTCGTACTCGTTCAGCACCAACGTCACCGGCAATCTCACGCTCGGCTACTCGCAGGACACCAACCGCGTGACCAAGATCAAGAACCGCGGGGTGCGCGTGGAACTGCGCGCCCAGTTCACCTTCTGACCCATGTCCCGCACCCTGCGCATCCTGCTCCTGGCGGTCGCGCTGGCCGCGCCGGCGGCCTGCGCGGGCCGGTGGGAGGGCGAGGTGAACGGCGAACGGGCCCAGGCGCGCGTCGTCCACCAGGTCGAGGCCGGCCCCCGGGTGCCCGGCACGGCCGCGCACGCGCGCATCCTCGGGTGGATGGAGGCCGAGCTCGTGCGGCTCGGCGGGCGGGTCGTGAGGCAGGACTTCACCGACTCGACGCTGGGGCGGCCGCTGGCGCTCACCAACCTGATCGCCCGCTTCGGTCCGCGGTCCGCGCCGGCGAGCGTGGCCGCCGACCTCGTCCTGTGCGCGCACTGGGACAGCCGGGCGTGGGCCGACCAGGATCCCGACCCGGTTCGCGCGCGCCAACCGGTTCCCGGTGCGAACGACGGGGCCTCGGGGGTCGCGGTGCTGCTGGAATTGGCCGAGGTGATGCACCGGCACGCCCCGCCGGTGA
>CAYNPF010000486.1:0-1643 GCA_964398895.1 uncultured bacterium | reverse complement strand
ACGCGCTCGAGCACCTGCTCGATCGGCGGGTAGTCGGGGATGTTGGGGAACGGCTCGGTGGCGGTGACCACGACGGATTCGGGCGACAGGTACTCGAGGTAACGCAGGCTCTCGAGCGGCTCCATCGAGAGGATCATGTCGGCCGTGCCCAGCGGGATCAGGTCGCTGGCGATGGCGTGATCGGCCAGCCGCAGGTGGGAGAGCACGCCGCCGCCGCGCTGCGCCATCCCGTGCACCTCGGACTGCTTCACCTGGAGCCCCTCGGCCACGGCGGCGCGACCGATGAGCGCGGCCAGGGAGAGCACGCCCTGCCCGCCCACTCCCGCCAGCATGATGTCGTACTTCATGACGGCTTCACCTCCGCGAGCTTGCGCTTGCGCCGCGCGGTCTCCAGGCACTCGCGCACGGCGATGACGACCGACAGTCCTCGGTGCTCCATCTCGCGCCGCAGCAGATCGGCGTTGGCCGCGACCTGGCGCGGCATGGCCTCGACGACGTGGCAGTGCGCGGGATCCACGCCCAGCCCGAGCACGAGGCCGTGCAGGCGGGACGAGGGCGCGATGCTCGGCTGGCCGCCGGTCATGGCCGTGGCCTGGTTGTCGAGGATCAGCAGCGTCATGTTCGTGTCCCCGTGGATGGCGTCGAGCAGCGGGGTGATCCCCGAGTGCAGGAAGGTGCTGTCGCCGATCACCGCGACCGCCGGGTGCAGGCCGGCCTCGGCCGCGCCCTTGGCCATGCTGACCGATGCCCCCATGCACAGGCACGACTGGATGGCCGAGTAGGGCGGCAGCGCGCCCAGCGTGTAGCAGCCGATGTCCGAGTTCACCGAGTGCCCGTCCATCCCGGCCAGCGCCTGCTTGAGCGCGTTGTACATGTGGCCGTGCGGGCAGCCCTGGCAGAGCTGGGGCGGGCGCCCGGGCAGCGGGCCGGGGTCCGCCGCCAGCCGCGGCCGCGGCGCCAGGCCGAGGGCCGGGCGCACGCTGTCGGGCGTCAGCTCGCCCTCGAGCGGCACCTCGCCGGTGAGCTTGCCGGCCACCGGCAGGGGCGCGCCGAGCGCGCCGCGCACCTGCCGCTCGACGATCGGGTAGCCCTCCTCGAGCACCAGCAGGCGCTTCACGTGCCCGGCCAGCCGGCGCAGCAGGGCGAGGGGCAGCGGGTAGGCGCCGACGTGCAGGTGGGAGGGACGGCCGGCCAGCTCGCCGGCGTTCTCCTCGAAGTAGTTGCGGGCCAGCCCGGTGGTGATCACGCCCAGCTCGCGATCGTCCGGGTTCAGGGTCAGCCGGTTCCAGCGGCAGTCCTCGCTCCAGGCCAGCATCTCCTGCTGGCGCCCGAGCAGGTCGTGCCACTGCCGCCGGGCGTTGCCGGGCAGGAGGATCCACGAGTCGGGGCGCGGCGCGCGGGCGATGGGGTTCTCGGGACGGGCGGCCTCGGCGATCTCGATGTCGGTGCGGCTGTGGGCCAGCCGGGTCACCAGCCGCAGCAGCACCGGGACGCCGAAGCGCTCGGAGAGGTCGAAGGCCTCGACCGTCATGTCGTAGGCCTCCTGCTGGGTGGCGGGTTCCAGGCAGAGGACCCGCGCGAAGTCGGCGTAGAAGCGGCTGTCCTGCTCGTCCTGCGAGGAGTGCATGCCGGGATCGTCGGCC
>CAYNPF010000485.1:0-1643 GCA_964398895.1 uncultured bacterium | reverse complement strand
ACTTCGGCCAGGTCGAGGTGGACCCGGCGGTGGTGAACCTCTCCGACGTCGAGTCGTACTTCAGCGAGAAGCGTCCGTTCTTCACCGAGAACTCGCGGATCTTCGAATTCGGCAACGAGGGGGCCAACGACTACTGGGGCTTCAACTGGAGCGGGCCGACGATGTTCTACTCGCGGCGCATCGGGCGTGCCCCCCAGGGCGGCCTGCCGGCGGTGGACTTCTTCGACGTGCCGGTGGCCACCCGCATCCTCGGCGCGGCCAAGCTGACCGGCAAGCTCGCGCCCAGCGTCAACTTCGGCATGATGCACGCGGTGACCGCGCGGGAGGAGGCCGACGTCGCCCTCGGCGGCCTCCAGTCGAAGACCGAGGTGGAACCGTTCACCTACTACGGCGTGATGCGCGGCCTCAAGGAGTTCCGCGAGCGCCGCCACGGGCTCGGCGGGATGGTCACGCTGACCCAGCGCCGCTTCGACGACGACGCGCTGGCCACGCTCCTGAACCGCCAGTCGCTGATGGCGGGCCTCGACGGCTGGCACTTCCTCGACCGCCGGCAGACCTGGGTGCTGTCGGGCTGGGCGGGCGCGAGCCGCCTCGCCGGCACGCGGGAGCGGATGGTGGCGGTACAGCGCGACTCGCGGCACTACCTGCAGCGCCCCGACGTGGGCTACCTCGGCGTGGACAGCAGCGCGACCTCGCTCGCCGGCTACGGCTCGCGGGTGTGGCTGCACCACCAGCAGGGCGCCCTGCTCTTCAACTCGGCGATCGGTGTGCTCAGCCCGAAATTCGACGTGAACGACATGGGCTACCAGGCCCGCGCCGACCTGGTGAACGGCCATGTCGGGATGGGTTACGCCTGGAACCAGCCGAACCACCTGTGGCGCCGGGCCTGGATGCTCGGCGCGCTCTACCGGAGCCAGGACTTTGGTGGGAACCGCACCGGGATGGGCTTCTTCAGTTCTAACGAGGTGCGGTTGCTCAACAACACCGTGGTGCACCTGAACGTCTGCCCGGTCGCCGCCGCCTTCGACAACCGGCGGACGCGCGGGGGGCCGCTGGTGCGGAACCCGGGCGCAATCCAGAGCGACCTTTCGGTGTCCACCGACGCGACGCGCCAGCTGGCTTGGGGCCTCGATCTCTACGGCATGCAGCGGCCGGCGACCGACGGCTACGACTGGAGCGTGGCCCCGCGGGTGACGTGGAAGCCGATCCCCAGCCTGGCGGTCAGCGTGAGCCCGAGCTACGAGCGCCTGATCGAGGACGCGCAGTACGTGACCAGCGTGAGCGACCCCGGGAACGTCCCCGCGAACTTCGGCGGACGGCGCTACGTCTTCGCGCGGATGGACCAGCGCACGATCGGGGCGGAGATCCGCTTCAACGTCTCGCTGACCCCGGACCTGTCGCTGCAGACCTACCTGCAGCCGCTCATCTCGGCCGGGACCTACACCGACTTCAAGGAGCTGGCGCGCGCGGGCTCCTACGACTTCATCCACTACGACGAATCGGGCGCGCCCTTCGCGCTGCCCGAGCCCTCGTTCAACTACAAGTCGCTGCGCGGGAACGCGGTGCTGCGCTGGGAGTACCGGCCCGGCTCGGTGCTCTACTTCGTGTGGACGCAGGAGCGCGTGGACTTCGTGCCCGACGGC
>CAYNPF010000484.1:0-1645 GCA_964398895.1 uncultured bacterium | reverse complement strand
CATGGCGCCGACGTTCGGCCCCAGCCCCTTCACCGCCCCGCCCAGCGCCTGGGCCTCCTTGCTGGCTCCGCCGAGGACGGGACTGGCGAGGTCGGTCGCCTTGAGGATGATGCTGACCACAAAGTCCCTGCCGGCGCCCATGCTCAGCCCTCCTCGACGATCATCTCGACCCCGGCCTGCGCGGCCTCGGCGCTGATCTCGCCGCTGGAGACCCGCCCGCGCAGCTCGTCAATCCGCGCGTCAATCCCCATCTGGCGCGTGTACTCGTGGAGCTGCCCCCAGTCCAGGTCAGCCACCTGGCCCGGCGTCCAGCCCGTCGCCAGCATCAGTCGCCAGAGGCTTCGGGCTGATCGGCGGGCTTGGAGGGCTGGGCTTGCGCCATCGCCTGGATCACTTCCGCCACCACCGCCGGCGTCACCGCCGCCCGCGCCCGCTCCTCCCGCTCCCGCACCTTCTGGATCGTGAAAGGGAGCATCTCGTCCATGGCCGCCTCGCAGCGCAGCCGGTCGTCGCCCTCCAGCAGGTCGCCCAGGTCGTCGCGCGTCCCGCCGTATCCGGCCCGCTGAGCGCCCGCGTGGATGGTCGCCAGCGAGTAGCCCACCAGGTCGTCGCTGTCCTTGAACTCGTTGGCGATGTCCCGCTGCTGCCGCACCGACATCGGCCGCAGCACCAGCGCCACCTGCGCGTCCCCACCGACCACCACCGTCCGGCTGTGCAGCCCCAACACGTTGTCAATGCCCGTGCCTGCATCCACCTGTGTCTCGTCGCTCTCCGGTCCCATCGCGCCCTCCATACACTCATGGCGGGCGGGGTGTCACCCCGCCCGCCCCTGGATGTTATCCGTAAGCCCGCGAGGGCTTCCCGGCCATCGGCCCCCCAGACCCGGGTTTGAACCCGGGGCATCTCGCTCTCGCGTGAACGCCTACGCCTGCCCGTCGTCCCATGCGAACGTCACGATGCTCAGGTCGTTGGGGTCCGCCGTCGCGTTGACCTGGTACAGGACCTCGCTCTTGCCGGCCACGATCTCATGCGGCCGGTCGTCCAGCGCGAAGCCGTTGCCGCCGGTGCAGTCAATAGTCAGCGTCTTGGCCGTGGTGTCCGTGTTGACCGCCACGACCGAGAAGGTGAGCCGGTCCACCACGTCGGCCAGGAAGTCGTTCGTCAGCGCGATCGGCACCCGCATGGTCAGCTTCAGGGTCGCCGTGAAGATGCCCGGGTCAATCCACTCCGCCGCCCGCTGGACCCCTTCCGTCTTCTCGTCCAGGCTGCTCTGCGGCGTCGCGTCGCACTTGAAGCCCAGCTCCCAGCTCTGGAACTTGTAGGCGGCGCCGTTGAGCTCGATGACCTGGTTATGCCAGGGGAACACGCTATTGGCGATGGCCGTCGCCGCCGAGATCGTGGCGTCCAGGTCCACGCCCAGCGCCGTCCAGGAGTGCCCGACCTGCAGGACCTGGTTCATGGCCGACGAGAGCTTCGTGTCTGTCAGGTAGCAGCTCGCGTGCTCGCGCCCCGCGCCGGTGTCGGTCACCGGGCCGCCCTGGATCAGCGCCACGATCGGCGGCAGCGCACCCACCGACGCCGGCACGACGTTGTTCAGCAGCCCCAGGCTCTGCAGGTCTCCGGCGTAGCTGCCCTCGCCCCAGAA
>CAYNPF010000483.1:0-1651 GCA_964398895.1 uncultured bacterium | reverse complement strand
CATGATGCTCACGCTGAAGATCCGCGCCGGATCCACCGGCTCGCGCTCGGCGAAGAGGCTCTTGACGATCGCGCCCATCATCTGCTGCGGGCTCTTGCAGGTGGAGAGGTTGCCGACGAAGTCCGGGTGGAAGGTCTCGACGAACTTGATCCAGCCGGGCGAGCAACTGGTGAACATCGGCAGGCGGCCCCCGTGCCGGAGCCGCTGGACCAGCTCCGCGGCCTCCTCCATGATCGTCAGGTCGGCGGCGAAGCCGGTGTCGAAGACCCGGTCGAAGCCCAGATGACGCAGGGCGGCGACCAGGACGCCGTTGACGTCGCTCCCCGCGGGGAGCCCGAACTCCTCGCCGAGCGTCACCGAGACGGCAGGGGCGTGCTGCACCACCACGAACTGCCGCGGATCGGCCAGGGCGTCGAGCACCTGCCGGATCCGGCTCTGCTCGGCGAGGGCGCCGGTCGGGCAGACGGTGATGCACTGCCCGCAGTTGACGCAGCTCGACACGTTCATCCCCTCGTCGAAGGCGGTGCCGATCTTGGCCCGCGAGCCCCGCCCGATGAAGTCGATCGCCGCCACGCCCTGCACCTCCTCGCACATCCGCACGCACTTGCCGCAGAGGATGCACTTGGCGGGATCGCGCACGATCGAGGGGCTGGACAGGTCGAGATGGTGCCGGGACTTCTCGCCGGCGAAGCGCCGCTGCCGCACCCCGAGCTCCTGCGCCAGCGCCTGCAGGTCGCAGCCGCCGTTGCGCACGCAGTAGAGGCAGTCGTCGGGATGGTTGGCGAGCAGGAGTTCGATGATGGTCCGCCGGGCCTGCACCGCCCGCGGTGAGTGGGTCTGGACCTTCATCCCCTCGGCCACGGTGAGCGCGCAGCTCGGCGACAGCCCGCGCTGGCCCTCGACCTCCACGACGCACATCCGGCAGGCCCCGCTGGCCGGCAGGCCCTCCAGGTGACAGAGCGTGGGCACCCGGATCCCGGCGCCCCGCAGGGCCGAGAGCAGCGATTGTCCGCTCTCCGTCCGGACCGGTCTCCCGTTGACTTCGATCGTGATCATGCCGATGGTCCCCTGCTCGATGGTCCCGCGACGGGACTCCGGCCCCGGCGCATCCGGCTCCGGGCGCGGCCGAGCGGCCCGCCCGGGCCCCGTCCCGCTTCCGCGGCCCGGGAAGCTCCCGGCACCGCCGTGACCGTCGGGACGCGCGGTCATGGCGACTCCTTGAGGATCGCCCGCGGCCGACAGACCTCCAGGCAGCTCCCGCAGCCGATGCACTTGTCCAGCACGATGCAGTGGGGCGCCTTCGGGGCCCCGACGATCGCCCCGGCCGGGCACTTCTTCACGCACAGGTGGCAGCCCTTGCAGAGCTCCGGATCAATGCGATAGCTGACCAGCTCGGGACACAGGCCGGCCGGGCAGGAGCGCTCGTAGATGTGCGCCTCGTACTCGTCGCGGAACCAGCGGAGCGTGCTGAGCACGGGGTTCGGCGCGGTCTGCCCGAGTCCGCAGAGGCTGGTGTCGCGGATCGTCTCCGCCAGGCTCTGCAGGTGCAGCACGCTCTGGAACCGCTCCAGGGATTCCAGCCCCGTCTCCCGGCGCCGGCCCTGCGTGATCCGCTGGAGGATCTCCAGCATGCGGCGGGTCCCCTCCCGGC
>CAYNPF010000482.1:0-1658 GCA_964398895.1 uncultured bacterium | reverse complement strand
CACCTGGAAGAACGATTCCAAGTCCGGGCTGTTCGGCGGCGTGAACCACCTGGAGATCCCGTCGGAGCTGACCGGCGTGCGGGCCCGCATCATCGGCCTGGTGGGCAAGTACTTCCCGACCGGCGCGCACAAGGTCGGCGCCGCCTTCGGCTGCCTGGCGCCGCGGCTGGTGACCGGCGAGTTCGATCCCGAGAACCACAAGGCGGTCTGGCCCTCGACCGGCAATTTCTGCCGTGGCGGCGCCTTCGACAGCGCGCTGCTCGGCTGCAAGGCCGTGGCCATCCTGCCCGAGGGGATGTCGAAGGAGCGCTTCACCTGGCTGCGCGAGATCGGCACCGACGAGATCATCGCCACGCCCGGCACCGAATCGAACGTCAAGGAGATCTACGACAAGTGCTGGGAGCTGCGGAAGACCCGCGGCGAGGCCGTGTCCATCTTCAACCAGTTCGAGGAGTTCGGGAACGCGGCTTGGCACTACACCATGACCGGCGGGATCGTCGAGGAGATCTTCGAGCAGATCCGCCGGGCCGACAGCCGCCTGGCCGTCTACATCTCGGCCACCGGTTCGGCCGGCACCATCGCCGCCGGCGACTACCTGCGCACGAAGTTCCCCCACGTCAAGGTGGTGGCGACCGAGGCGCTGCAGTGCCCGACGCTGTTCGCCAACGGCTACGGGGCGCACCGCATCGAGGGCATCGGCGACAAGCACGTGCCCTGGGTGCACAACGTGCGCAACACCGACATGGTGGCGGCCATTGACGACGAGCAGACCATGAGCCTGCTGCGCCTGTTCAACGAGGAGGCCGGCATCGAGTTCCTCGCCGCGCAGGGCCTCAAGGCCGACTTCCTGAAGCTCCTGCCGCTGGTCGGCATCTCCGGCATCTGCAACCTGGTCGCGGCGATCAAGGCCGCGAAGTACTACGAACTGGACGGGCGCGACGTGCTGGTGACGCCGCTCACCGACTCGATGGACCTGTACGCCTCCCGCCAGCAGGAACTGCGCGACGAGCGCGGACCCTACACGCGCGAGCATGCGGCGATGGACTTCGCCCGTTACCTCGAGGGTGCCGGCACGGACTACCTGCAGGAGCTGGGGTACCGCGACCGCAAGCGGCTCCACAACCTCAAGTACTTCACGTGGGTGGAGCAGCAGGGCAAGACCTCCGAGGAGCTGGCGGAGCTGTGGGAGCCGGACTTCTGGGCGGGCGTGTGGGCCCGGGTCCCCGAGTGGGATCGCCAGATCCGGGAGTTCAACGAGCGCACCGGGCTGCTCAAGCAGCTCGCCTGAGCGGAGCGCCAACCGTACCGGTCCCGGCGCCCGGACCCGCGCAACGCGCGAGGATCCGGGGCGCCGGGCGACGGCCCGCCGGTGGCGTCGCGACCGGCCAACACGGAGTGAGACCATGACGACCAAGAAGAAGCTGGCGATCCTCGCCGTGGGCGGGAACTCGCTGATCATTGACGAGGCGCACCGCACGGTGGAGGACCAGTACGTCGCCGTCGAGGAGACGTGCCGCCACATCGCCGGGCTGGTGAAGATGGGCTACCGCGTGGTGGTGACCCACGGCAACGGGCCGCAGGTCGGCTTCATCCTGCGGCGCAGCGAGCTGGCCGCGAAGGAGCTGCACGAGGTGCCGCTCGACTCCTGCGGCGCCGAC
>CAYNPF010000481.1:0-1658 GCA_964398895.1 uncultured bacterium | reverse complement strand
CTCTACACGAACGGCGTGGCGCTGACGCGCACGGCGCGGGTCAAGGCCCGCGCCCTCTCGTCGGGCGGGGTGTGGAGCGCCCTGACGGACGCGGTGTTCACCTTGTCGGAGAAGCCCGCGCTGCGGGTGTCGGAGCTGATGTACCATCCGGCCGCGCCGGTCTACACCGGCGGCGAGGGCTACCTCGACGGCGACGACGAGTTCATCGAGCTGACCAACGCCGGCACCGCGCCGATCGGCCTCGCGGGCCTGCGGTTCACGCAGGGCGTGTCGTTCGACTTCGCGGACGGCGCCGTCCAGACCCTGAACCCGGGCGAGTTCGCGCTGGTGGTCAAGGACATCTCCGCGTTCACGAACCGGTACCCCTCGGTGGCGGCGTCGAAGATCGCGGGGACGTTCGTCTTCCCCTCGCAGAGCCTGGACAACGGCGGCGAGACGATCGAGATCCAGGACGCGCTGGGCCGCGCGGTGGTCTCCTTCACCTACGACAGCGCCTGGCTGGCCCAGACCGACGGCGCTGGCCACTCGCTCGTCCCCCTGGCGGGCGCGGCGCAGGCGGACGGCGAGCTGGACTACCCCGGGAACTGGAAGGCCAGCGTCTACATCGGCGGCTCGCCGGGGCAGGCCGAGCCGGCCGCCCCCGCCGCCTCGCTGGTGCTGAACGAGATCCTGGCGCACACGGACGTCACCGGGCAGACGTACGACTCCAACGACGGCATCGAGCTGTACAACGCGTCCGCCTCGCCGGTCACGCTGGGCGCGGGGTGGTACCTGAGCGACGACCCCCTCAATCTGAAGAAGTGGGCGATCCCCGCGGCCAACACGGTCGCGGCGCACGGGTGGAGCTACTTCGACGAGATCCACGACTTCCACACGGCCTCCACCAACGGGTTCGGACTGGACAAGGCGGGCGAGCGGGTGCTGCTCTCCTGGCTGCCGGGCACGGGGCAGGACCGCGTGGTGGACGCGGTGACCTTCGGCGCGCAGGAGAACGGCGTGCCGCTCGTGCGCTTCCCCGACGGCGCGGCGGACTGGCTCGCCGGGGCCTCCACGCCCGGGGCCTCGAACCGGCTCTCCAACGCCGACATCCAGATCGCGGAGGTCATGTACCATCCCAGGCCGACCTCCGCCAACCCGGAGAACAACGAGAACGACGAGTTCGTGGAGCTGCTCAACCCGACGGCGCAGGCCGTCACCCTGATGAACGTCGGCGCGGACGCCGGCGTCTGGCGCCTGGCCGGCGGCATCGGCTACGACTTCCCGTCCAACACGGTCCTTTCGGCGGGCGGGCGGCTCGCGGTCGTGCCGTTCGACCCCACGAACAGCCCCGCGGCGCTCTCGGCGTTCCTGTCGGCCTACGGGCTGACCAACGGGCAGGTCCGCCTGCTCGGCCCCTTCTCCGGGCAGCTCAACAACAAGACCGACGCCGTGCGGCTGGAGCGTCCGGTCAACCCCGACGCCGCAGGCGACGACGTTTCCTGGCATGTGGTCGACGAGGTCACCTACTACGACGCGGCGCCCTGGCCCGCGATGACGGACGGCACGGGACGCCCGCTGGCGCGACTGCCGGGACAGAACAGCGGCGACGACGCGGCGAGCTGGGTGGCCGGACTGGGCGCGACGCCGGGACTCGGCCCGGCGAAGGTGGCCGTGACGTC
>CAYNPF010000480.1:0-1693 GCA_964398895.1 uncultured bacterium | reverse complement strand
GTCGCGCAGGTAGTCGAAGCCGAACTCGTTGTTCGTGCCGTAGGTGATGTCGCAGGCGTACTGCTGCCGCCGCTCGGGCGGCTCCATGCCCTGCTGGATGCAGCCGACGCTCAGGCCGAGGAAGCGATAGATCTGCCCCATCCACTCGCTGTCGCGCCGGGCCAGGTAGTCGTTCACCGTGACCAGGTGGGAGCCGCGCCCGGTGAGCGCGTTCAGGTACAGCGGCATGGTGGCCACCAGGGTCTTGCCCTCGCCGGTGGCCATCTCGGCGATGCGCCCCTCGTGGAGCATGATGCCGCCGACGAGCTGGACGTCGTAGGGCACCATGTCCCAGGTCACCGGGATGCCCACGACCTCCCAGGTCCGGCCCACCAGGCGGCGACAGGCCTCCTTGACGGTGGCGAAGGCCTCGGGGAGCAGCTCCTCGAGGGCCTCCTGCTCGGCCCGGCGGCTCTCGGCCGGGTCGGTCAGGCCCTCCCGGGCGGCGGCCACCCGGGCCTTGAACTCCGTGGTGCGGGCCTGCAACTGCTCGTCGCTGAGCTCCCGCAGGCCCTCGAAGTGGGAGTTGATCTCGTCCACCAACGGCTGGGTCCGCCGCAGGTCCCGTTCGTGCTTGTCACCGAAGATGCGCTTCAGCAGGGTCTCGAACATGGCCGGGAGAATAGAGGTTCTGTCAAGCGAACGCGAATCGGGGCGGTGAAACCGGGGCCGGCCGCGGCGCCACGCCGCGGCGACCGGGACGCTCGACGGCCCGGTGCCTGCGGCGCCGGGCCGTCCGGACCTCGAGTCACTTCGAGCTACACCAACCGCGTCACGTGGGCGGCCTCGGGCCCCCGTGTTCCCTTCTGGATCTCGAACTCCACCCGCTCGCCGACGTTCAACGTCCGGAACCCGCGTCCCTCGATCGCCGCGTGATGGACGTACACGTCGTCGTGCCCCTCCACCGCGATGAAGCCGTACCCCTTCTGATCGCAGAACCAGCTGACGGTACCACGCGCCATGTCTGGTGCTCCTGTCTCGTGGGAGGACCTGCACCGGCTCGAAGTCCGGTGACAGATTGGGCCCGCCGCCGGGCGGGGTCAAGGGCCTTTCCGACCGCGCGGACGGCGGGGAAGGCGACCGGCGGATCAGCGCCCGGCGAGCGGTCGGGCGACGCGGCGGCGCGAGGTCCAGGCGCGATGCAGCTCATGCGCCGCCTCGTTGCCGGGCTCGCGCTGCAGCACCAGCATCACCTGCTCGACCGCCTGGGCGCGGGCCCCCACGCCGTCCAGCGCCCGCGCGAACTGCAGGCGCGCGGCGTGGAAATCCGGATGCAGTTCCAGGGCCCGGGCCAGCGAGCCGAGCGCGTCGTCGAACTGCCCGCGCTCCAGCTCCGCCGAGCCCAGCAGGTAGTGCAGGTCCGGCCAGACCGCGTGATCGGCCAGCGCCGCCTGCAGCACCTCGATGGCCCCGTCGGGATCGCCGGCCTCGAGCAGCCCACGGGCCCGCTCGATCGGACCGCCCTCCGGGGCCGGCTGCAGATCGAGCGCCCGCTGCAGCAGCACGCCGGCCTCCTCCCACTCGGCGCGGGCCAGGCTGTCGAGCCCCTCCTGGAAGAGGACCGGCTCGGCCACGGTCGTCTCGGTGTGCAGGGCGCGCAGCGACTCGAGCGCCTCGCCGATGCAGCCCTCGGCGGCGTCGAGCAGCGCCCGCT
>CAYNPF010000479.1:0-1695 GCA_964398895.1 uncultured bacterium | reverse complement strand
CGCGCTCACCATGGAATACTCCGTTCCGAGCCCCACCGCGGCCGTCACCCTCGAGATGTTGGAGGCCGGGCCGACCGTGACCACGATCCACCTCGACGTGGTGGCGCGGGTGCCCGGTGCCGACCCCGGGGTCTTCGAGAAGATCGCCAACGGCGCCAAGGAGGGTTGCCCGATCTCCCGCCTGCTGAAGGCGGCCGAGATCCGGCTGAGCGCGCGGCTCGAGTAGCGACCGCGCGCGACGACGAGGCGGCCCCGTCCCCGGTGGGGGGCGGGGCCGCTCGACGTTCCGGGATCAGAAGCCCGGCTGCAGCGCCAGCACCCAGTACCAGCCCTGGCCCGGGCGGTCGTTGGGGTGCACGAGCGCCGCCTCGCCGATGGCGAAGCCGAGCAGGTTGGCCCGCAGCGAGACACCGTAGCTGGTGAGGGTCTTGCGCCAGCCGGCCGCGTCGCCCGTGTAGGAGAACGAGGCGGGCTGGTAGGTGGCGCCGGCGTCGCAGAACAGCGCCGCCTCGATCGGCGGCACCGCCGGCGAGGGGATGAGGCCGAGCGAGCCGAAAAGCGGCACGCGCAGCTCGAGGTTGGCCACGGCCAGCCGCGTGCCGAGCAGGCGCCGGTAGTACAGACCAGTGGCGTTGGCGTCGCCGTTCTGCACCTGGTCGCCGACCGAGGTGTAGTCGTAGCCGCGGATGAACCACGGATCTCCGAGGAACAGCGGGTAGAGCCGGTCGTCGTTGGCGCCGGGGCCGTAGCGGCCGTAGTGCAGGGCGCGCCCGGCGAGGATCAGCGCCCGGTTCAGGCGCAGGTAGCGCCGGTAGTCGAGCAGCAGCTCGTTGTAGCGGATGCTGCCGGCCAGCTCGTCCAACTCGAAGCGGAAGCGCTGGCCCATGATCGGGCTGGTGCCGCCGAACACGCCGCTGTCGTGCACCAGCGCCAGACCGCCGCCGACCATGTTCAGGGCGGCGGGCAGGCCGTCCACGTGGTTCGAGGTCTTGTCGGAGATCTGGGCGCCGGTGCCGGTGTCGTAGGTCCAGGTGTGGGTCCGCCCGGCGAAGGAGATGTTGCGGAAGCCGCCGTTGAACTCGAGCCGCGTGAAGCGGCTGAACGGGTAGGCGGTCGTGCCGATGAGCGCGCGCTCGATCTGCCAGTAGGTGACGAGCTGCTCGGCGTAGGTGTCGGCGTCCTCGGCCGTGCTGTAGTACTGCGTGATGTAGGGCAACTGGCTGGCCTGCACGCCCCAGTCCCAGCGCGAGCGCAGGTTCTGGTAGACGACCGCCGCCGAGGTGTTGTTCAGGTAGTTACCCTCGATGCCCGACATCTGCAGCAGCGTCATCAGCTCGTGGTCGCCGAGCATGTCGCTCCAGTAGAGGCCGGCGCCGCCGCCCACCGCCACGCCGGAGGATCCGGCGGCCACGCCGAGGCTGGGCTGCGAGTCGTAGTCGAGCGTCAGGCGCGGCCGGTACGGCGAGCGGTCGAAGTGCATCGTGTCCACGGCCGTCACCGCCACCCGGGCCGAGTCCGACCAGTTCGCCGGGGCGCGCGACAGGGGCGGCAGCAGCGAGGCACTCCAGCGCGCGGAGTCGGCGGTTGTGGGCGCCGGGGCCGGGCGTGCGCCCGCGGGCGCGGCGCCGCTGACACCGCTCGGCACCGCGTCCGGGGACGCCGGGGCGCTCGCCGCGGGCGGCGTGCGCATCGAGT
>CAYNPF010000478.1:0-1696 GCA_964398895.1 uncultured bacterium | reverse complement strand
GCGAGCGCTGGCGCGCTGGGAATTTGTTCGGCGCGGCGGGCCAGCGGCCAGCGATCCCGCTTTGCAGGGCGACCGTGGCGAGCCGGATCTGCTTGCCATGGGCGGTCACGACGCACCGCCGGGAACCTCGGCCACGTCCACGTCGCCCTCGGACCACGCGGGCGGGGCCGACACCGGCCGGGCCTCACCGTCGATCACCTCGGGGTGGTCGGTCACCTCGGCGGCGTCCACGTGCGGGGTTAGGTCCACGCGCACGCCCTCATCCACGGCCAGCGCCTGCGCCAACTCGGCGGACTTCGGCATCCACTTCGCCAACTGGCGAACCACCGTCTTGTGTGCCATGCCCTCGAAGTGATCCACCCATGGACCGAACACCTTGCCCTCGCGGGTCTTCGCCGTGGCGTGCAGGTCCCGGTACTGCGTCATCTCCCGGTGGGACATGACATAGAAGGCGTGGCCGCCGTTGACGAACTTCACCGCGGCGTAGTAGGCGATCGGCCCGCCACGGTCGCCGAACAGGTTCGGCTTGTGGGTCAGGGTGTCCGCAATGCCGTAGTCAACCTCGAAGGTGTCGCCTTCGTAGACAGTCCGAGCGGCAATGCTGGCGACCCGGCCGGACCGGTGGGCCAGTTCGATCAGCCCTTGGTAGCCAAGGACCAACTGAGCCTTATAGCCGCTGATCCAGCGGTCCCCGACCTTGCGCATTTTGGTCGTCCAGAACGGCAGCAGCCACGCGTGACCGAGCACGCCCGGCCGCAGGCCGAGTTGTGCGCAGGTCATCAGCGACCCGAGGACCGACGACTGTTCGCACTCGATGAGCTTTGGCGTCATCCGCAGCGCGGTCAGGGCATCCCGCACCAACTGGGTCGCCTCGGCCCCCTTGGGCATGGCGAGCTGGAAGTGCGGCTCCATGCGCTTGATCTCGTCGGCGAGGGAGTTGGTGGCAACCCCACCGTTCTCGCGGCGGGTCGCCAGTGCCGCACCCGCGCCGTTGCTCTTGCCGTTGGTTGCAGTAGTCATCGGTCAGTCCTTCACACTCAGGCTGCGGGTGGCAGGTCGGCGGTACTGGTCGAGGTCGGGGACGTTCACCCCGGATGCGGTCAGGTCGGCGATGAGGTGGGCGTAGTCGACAGCGCCGCGTTTCTCGGACCACGTGGCCACGACCCGGCCCAGGACCCGGCCCTTTGCGGCGGTCCCGAGTAGGGCCTTGATGGCGGCGCCGTGGCGTTCCTTGTCGCCCTTGGCTGCGGTCTCCCGGGCCAGTGCCTCGCGGTAGGCAGCGCACAGATCAGTGATGTCGGTGTCGTCAAGGTCCACCTCGGCCACGCTGGCGCGCGGGTACAGGGCAGCGATGGCGGCACCGTCTCCGGCCCCAAGCGGCGGCTCGACCCCCTCGACGATGTGCCGCTGGTGCCACTCGGCTACCTGCGCCACAAGGTCCGCCTCGATGCCGAGGTCCCGGGTGATGGTGCGGCGGATCAGGCCGTGGCCGGCGATCAGCGCCACGACCTCGGCGGCGGGGGCGTCCATGACGTGCAGTCCCCAGCGGACCTGAAACTCATACCCCAGTGGTACCGAGTCGTCGTCCCAGCCAGACGGGGTGCCGTAGGAGGTCAGGCCGCCGGTCTTGAACTCAGCGAGCCGCCCGTCCGCGACGACACCATCCGGGGAGTACATGCGCCACGGGCACTGAGGG
>CAYNPF010000477.1:0-1701 GCA_964398895.1 uncultured bacterium | reverse complement strand
GAGTCGCTCCAGGCCGAGCCGGGCCAGCACGCGGTTCTCACCGACCAGCGGCACGACGTCCGCGATCGTTCCGAGCGCGACCACGTCGAGGTACTCGCGCGCGCGCTCCAGACCGCCGCGCCCGCGCAGCAGCGCCTCGGCCAGCTTGAAGGCCACCCCCACGCCGGCCAGCGCCTTGAACGGATAGGCGCAGCCGGGGCGCAGCGGATTCACCACCGCCACCGCCGCGGGCAGGACCGCCGGTGGCGGATGGTGGTCGGTGATCACCGTGTCCACCCCCAGCTCGCGCCCGCGCGCCACCGCCTCGACCGCCGTGACCCCGCAGTCCACCGTCACCACCAGGCCGCAGCGGCGCTGGTGCGCCTCCTCCACCGCCTCGACCGACAGCCCGTAGCCGTCGCGGGTGCGATGCGGGATGCGCACCTCGACCTGCCCCCCCAACTCCTGCAGCACCGAGGTGAGCAGGAACGTGGCGGTGATCCCGTCCACGTCGTAGTCGCCGTGGATGAAGATCGTCTCCCGCTCCGCCAGCGCCCGCTGGATGCGCTCCACCGCCCGGTCCAGATCGAGCAGCAGCATGGGGTCGTGCAGGTCGTCGAGGTCGGGACTCAGGTAGCGCCGGGCGGCGGCCGCGTCCGTCACGCCGCGGTTCACCAGGACGTGGGCCGCCGCCACCGGGGCGTCGAGATCGCGCGCCAGCGCCAGCGCCAGCGCCGTGTCACATCGCGGGTGCGGAGCCCATTCGGGGGCGGGGCTGGGTACGCTCACGGGAGGACCCGGGCGTGGGGACGCATCGGCAGAAGGGCTCGCAGCACGATTCCGGCACGCTAGCAGCGGCCCGTCGCGAGGGTCAAGAAGGCCGCCGCCGGCACCTCGCCGGCGGCGCAGGTCGCCCGCGGCGGGGAGCGCCAGGCGCACCCCGCCCCCGCGGCGACGAACAACCGAGTCTCCCGTAAGCCGAATTCTGTCGGATTGCTCCGTGGTGATCATTCGTCTGGGGCGCCCGTCTCCGAACGCCTCGATGCGACCGACCCCGGGGTGATGGCGGAGCGGGACACACTCCTCCCCCTCTATGCGGTCTTGCTCCAGGTGGGGTTTGCCGAGCCGGCCCCGTCACCGGGACCGCTGGTGCGCTCTTACCGCACCGTTTCACCCTTGCCCGCAACGCACCGCGCCGTTCACACGGCAGCCGCGCGTCCGTTGGCGGTCTGCTCTCTGTTGCACTTTCCGTGGGCTCGCGCCCCCTGGGAGTTACCCAGCACCCTGCCCTGTGGAGTTCGGACTTTCCTCGAACGGCCCCCTCGGCGACCGCATGTAGCGGAAGCGTCGGGACACCGCCCGCGATCACCTGGGAGACTCGGAACCCAGGACCTCGTCGAGCGCCTCGTTCACCAGCCGGTCGGCATCCACGTTCGCCTCCCGCCGCACCGACGGCGCGCCTTACGCCAATCTCCTTGGTCCGCTCCGTTACGCTGACCAGCATGACGTTCATGATGACGATGCCGCCGACGAAGGCGGAGATGGCGCTCACCAGGATGAATACGGCGAAGAACGCGCCACTGATCTGGCCCCACAGCGAGATGTAGGCGTCTTTCGTACCGACGAAGAAGTCTTCGGCCTGCCCCGGCGCGACATGACGGCGGGCGCGGAGGATCTGCCGCGCCTCGTCTTGTGCCCGCTCGAAGGCCTTGGGGTCTCCTG
>CAYNPF010000476.1:0-1704 GCA_964398895.1 uncultured bacterium | reverse complement strand
AGGCACCATCACGATGGAGCATAGGCGCCGCCCTCCGGGGGGTCAAACCCCGCGGTCGCCGCCCGTCCACGCGCCTCAGCGTCCCAGCGGCCGGCCCGTCTCGTCATCGAACTCGCCGAGATCCGCGGTCACGTCGAGCGCGCCGCGCCGCAGCAGGCGCGGTCGCTCGCCGCTCACGTCCACCAGCGTCGTCGGCGGCAGAGCCCGCCGGCTGCCCCCGTCCAGCACCACGTCCAACTGGTTGCCGAAGATCTCCACCACCTCGGCCGCGCTCTCCGCCGGCCGCCGCCCCGAGCGGTTGGCGCTCGAGGAGACCACCGGTCCGCCGATGCGGTCGAGGATCGCCTGGCACAGCGTGTCCTTCGGGCAGCGCAGCGCGATCGTCCCGCGCTCTCCCAGCACGCGCTTCGGCACCAGCGGCGAGGCCCGCAGGATCAGCGACAGCGGCCCCGGCCAGTAGCGGTCGATCAGGCGCTCGGCCACGGCGCCCACGTCGGTCCCCAGCCCCCAGGCCTGCAGCGGATCGGGAATCAGCGAGATGAACGCGCGCCCGGCACCGCGCTGCTTGAGGCGCACCAGCATCTCCACCGCCTCCACGTCGAACAGCGAGCAGCCGAGGCCGTAGATGGTGTCGGTCGGGAACGCGACGACGCCGCCGCGCAGCACCTCCTCCGCCACGCGGATGAGCGCGAATTCGTCGGGATGCTCCGGGTCGATGTGGATCAGCTCCATGCTCAGCCTCCCCGCCGCGCGTCCGGACGGGCGAACGCCGCCGCGTGCTCCTCGAGCCGCCGCGCCAGAGCCGCGTCGTCGAGCGCCAGGATGCGCAGGGCCAGGTGGGCGGCGTTCTTCGCCCCCCAGGCCCCCACGCCGAGTGTGCCCACGGGCACGCCGGGCGGCATCTGCACCGTCGCCAGCAGGGCGTCGAAGCCGCCCAGCGGCGAGGTGGCCAGCGGCACGCCCAGGACCGGCAGCCGCGAGTGCGCCGCCAGCGCCCCGGCGAGGTGTGCCGCCCCGCCCGCCCCGGCGATCAGCACGCGCAGGCCGCGCTTGCGCGCCTCGCGCGCCCATCGCGCCGTGGCCTCCGGCGCGCGGTGCGCCGAGCGTACCACCAGCTCGCACGCCACCCCGAACTCCGCCAGCACGCGGACCGTCTCCTCCATCGTCGGCCGGTCCGTCTCGCTGCCCATCACCACGCCGACGCGCGGGACCGTCCGCCTCCGCTCACGCACCGCCATCCGACCTCCCTCGCGGGCCCTCGCCCGCCCTCGCGGGCGGCGCGATCGCGCCACCCTTCGCCGCCACGTCCCGTCGCACGCGCCAGCCGCGCCCGCCCAGCCGGGACAGCGCCGCGTAGACGCGCTCGCGCGCCCCCGCCAGCGTCTCCGACCGCGCGGTCACGTAGGCCGCCCGGCCCCCGCGCACGCACCAGCCCTCCGCCGCCCGCGTCGTGCCGGCGTGGAAGACCACGACCTCGCCGCCGGCCTCCAGTTCGTCCAGCCCCAGGATGCACCCGCCGCCGCGCACGTCGTCCGGGTAGCCCTCGTCCACCAGCGCCACCGCCACCGCCGCGCCCGGCTCGCGTCGCACCGCATCCTGCGGCACTTCCCCGCCCGCCGCCCCCGCGAGCAACCCGCCCAGGTCGCCGCCCAGCAGCGGCAGCACCACCTCGGTCTCGGGATCGCCGAAGCGCACGTTGAACTC
>CAYNPF010000475.1:0-1719 GCA_964398895.1 uncultured bacterium | reverse complement strand
CGACGCAGTCGTTACGGCCCCGTTTGCCGGCCGAGTGTCGGCTCGCCTCGCCGAGCCCGGACAGGTGGTCACCTCAGCGACGGTGCTGTTGAAGCTCGTCAGTTCCGATGGCGTGTACTTCGAGCCCTCGGTTCCGGACGACCAGGTCCAGTACGTCCATGTCGGCCAGCGAGTCGATGTGAGCGCCAGTAGTGCGCCAGCACAGAGCATCATCGGCACCGTCAGCCGCATCTATCCCACCAGTACCTCCTCCAACCGCACGGTGACGATCCGGGTCACCATCCCAAGCGGGCACGGCGTGCTACGGCCGCAGGTCTTCGCAGTGGGTCGCATCTACACCGCGACGCACCCGAACGTCGTGCTGGTACCGAAGGCCGCGGTCGGATCAGGCTCGGGCGGGGCCCAGTCGGCTGACCGCGTGTTTTCAGTCGAGGGAGGCGTGGCGCGTGAGCACAAGGTGACGGTCGGCCTGGAGAGCAGCGACACGACATGGGTCGAGGTGACCGGCATCCAGGCGAACGCGGCCGTGGTCGTCGAGGGTCTCAGCGGGCTCGTCGACGGCGCCAAGGTGTCGGCCAACGATCACATCGCCGCCCGATAGCGAACGGAGCAGAACACCATGCAAGGCTTAGCGAAAGTGTCGGTCATGCGCCCCGTCTTCGCGGCGGTGCTGATCTTGTCGATGTTGGTTCTGGGGTTCTACTCGTTCACCAAGCTGGGGCTCGATCAGATGCCAAACGTCGACGCCCCGGTGATCAGCATCACAACGACGATGGCCGGCGCCTCGCCCGAGGTGATGGACACGGCCGTCACTGACGTGATCGAGAAACAGGCCAACACCGTATCGGGCATCGACTCCATCAACTCGGTGTCCGCCGAAGGGATCTCCGTCGTTTCGGTCGAGTTCAACCTGGAGAAGAACGTCGACGTTGCGTTCACGGAGGTCTAGTCCAAGGTCAACCTCGCTCTCCAGAGCCTGCCGACCGATGCAAAGCAGCCGACCGTACAGAAGCTCAACATGGACAGCATCCCGATCCTGAGCTTCACGTTGAGCAGCGACGGCCATGAGACGATCCGGGATCTCACCGAGTACGCCGACAAGACGCTTCGCCCGCTGATCGAGTCGGTCCGCGGCGTTGGCCAGGCCCAGATCGTTGGCGGGCGGTCGCGGCAAATCAACGTGGCGCTCGACCCACTGAAGCTGCGCTCCTATGGTCTCACTCCGGTCGCAATCCGCACCGCCATCGGGTCGCAGAACATCGAAGTTCCTGGTGGATCGATCGACCAGAACGACCGGCGCATCTCCGTGCGGACGCAGGGGCGATTCGCCACTATCGAGGCGATGAAGGGGCTCGTCGTCAGTCTGGCCGACGGTCAGCCCGTGTACCTGAAGGATGTGTCCGACGTGTCCGACGACCAGGGCGACGCATCCAGCCTGGCGCGCGTGAACGGCAAACAGACCCTCCTCATCCAGGTCCAGAAGCAGAGCGGCGCCAACACCGTCGAGGTGGTTCGCGGCGTCAGGGACCGGCTCGATCAGGTATCGAAGCTGCTTCCTCGCGGGTACAAGACGCAGATCACTCGGGACCAGTCGGTGTTCATCGAAGCGTCGGTGCACACGGTGGAGGAGCACCTGGTGCTGGGAGCCATCCTGGCGGCCATCGTCGTGCTCATCTTCCTGTGGGATATCCGGGCCACTCTCATCTCGTCGTTCGCCAT
>CAYNPF010000474.1:0-1723 GCA_964398895.1 uncultured bacterium | reverse complement strand
GCCGTACATGGCGTAGCGGCCCGGGCCGCTGAGCAGCAGCACCAGCGCCATCACGCCGAGCACCAGCGGGTACTCGTAGCCCTCGCCGCGGCCGCCGACGGCGTGCCAGTTCATGAAGAAGCCGTTGGCCGCGTGCACCTTCCAGATGGCGACCGCCATCATGCCGACGCAGCCCAGCGCCGCCAGCCGGCTCAGCACCCCGAGCACCAGGGCGATGCCGCCGAGGAACTCGACGGCGATGACCAGCCAGCCGAGCGCGGGCGGGAAGCCGAGGTGCACGACCTGGCGGATGAACGCCTGCGTCCCGCTGCCGCCGAACAGGCCGAGCAGCTTCTGCGCGCCGTGCGCCCACAGCACGCCGCCAAGTGTCAGTCGCAGAAGGAACAACGCGAGATCGTTCAAGTTCGACTTCATGGTCCGGCTCCGGGAGGATCGTCCAGCGGATGACGAGCGGCGACGCGGCGCACCATAGCACCGCCGCCCGGTTGCTGGAACCCGGTCCGCATGCTATCGCTTCCGCGATTGCGACCTCCGGTGTTCCGGTTCCCACCCGCTCGCGAGGGTCCGATGATCTCCCTGTTCCCCAAGGACGAGAACTTCTTCGCGCTGTTCCGCCGGCAGGCCGAGCTGGTGCGGCAGGGCTGCGCCCAGCTCGACGAGATGATGCACGCCTTCGATCGTCTCGAGGAGCGCGCCCGCACCCTCAAGGACACCGAGCACCAGGGGGACCTGGTGGCGCACGAGCTGTTCGAGCGCCTCAACCGCACCTTCATCACCCCGCTCGACCGCGAGGACATCCACGACCTGGCCAGCAACCTCGACGACGTGCTCGACGCGGTCGAGGCCATCGCCAGCCGCATCCTGCTGTTCAAGATCCCGAAGGTCACGCCCCAGGCGCAGCAGCTCACCCGCATCGTCTCCGCCTGCGGGGTGCAGATCGAGGAGGCGGTGGGGCATCTGCAGGACTTCAAGGGCCTGATGCCCTTCACCATCGAGATCAACCGGCTCGAGAACGAGGCCGACCTGCTGTCGCGCGAGGCGGTGGCCGACCTGTTCAGCGGCCAGCACGACTTCCTCGACGTGATCCGCTGGAAGGAGATCTACGGGCGACTGGAGAGCGCCGCGGACCAGTGCGAGGACGTGGCGAACACGATCGAGACCATCGTGCTGAAGAGCCGCTGACCATGCCCGTACCGCTCAGCGTCGTCGTCATCATCGTCGTCGCGCTGGCCTTCGACTTCAGCAACGGCTTCCACGACGCCGCCAACTCCATCGCCACGGTGGTGAGCACCCGCGTGCTCTCGCCGCGCTGGGCGGTGGCCTGGGCGGCGTTCTTCAACTTCGTCGCCTTCCTGGTGTTCGGCGTGCACGTCGCCCGCACCATCGGCAAGGGCGTCGTGCATCCCGACGTGATCACGCCGCCGATCATCCTCGCGGCGGTGCTGGGCGCGCTGATCTGGAATCTCATCACCTGGTGGCTGGGGCTGCCCACGTCGTCGTCGCACGCCCTGATCGGCGGGCTGGCCGGCGCGGCGCTGGTGGCCTCGGGCCCGCGGGCGGTGATCGTGAGCGGGATCGCGCGCATCGCCGAGTTCATCGTGCTGGCGCCGCTCATCGGCCTGGTGGCGGGCTTCCTCATCACGGTGATCGTCTTCTGGAGCTTCCGGCGAACGACGCCGCGCGGCGTGGACTGGCTGTTCCGCAAGCTGCAGCTCGTCTCGGC
>CAYNPF010000473.1:0-1734 GCA_964398895.1 uncultured bacterium | reverse complement strand
CGCTCAGCTACTTCGTGCGCTTTGCCTCCGACGAGACCGGGCGCAACTACTACGAGTACCAGTCACGCCTGGCCGCGAACTCCACCGCCCGCGCGATCCGCTGGAGCACGGTGGCGCTGCAGCTCACCTCGCTGTCGAACCTCAAGCTCGCCTCGGACTTCCCCAGGACCTCGCCGATCCGCTACGCGGTGGCCGGTTCGGCCGAGGGCGAGAGCCTGATCGTCAACGGTTCGCCGTCGTTCACGCGGTTGCGGCGCATCTCGTTCGGGCTGATGAACCGCGGTGGGCGTCGCTACACCAGCGGTCAGCTCTGGCTCGACGAGCTGCGGGCCACCGACATCGCCAAGGACGCGGATCACGCCCAGCGCGTGCAGGTGAACGGCCAGCTCGCCGACCTGATGAGCTACAACGTGGCGTGGAGCGGGCGGGGAGCCGACTTCCTCTCGGTCGGCGACAGCCGCGGCTCGGGCACCTCGACCGACCTGCTGTCGTGGAACACCAGCTTCCAGACCCACCGCTTCTTCGCGCAGACCGGCATCATCCTGCCGATCAACCTGAGCTACTCGCGCAGCAGTTCGCGCCCCCGCTTCAGCGCCGGCAGCGACGTGATCCGCACCGGGGCGATGCAGGACGCGAGCGAGTCCCGCACCGAGACGCGCGGCTTCTCGACCTCGTACTCGCGTTCGTGGAGCGAGCGCTCGAACCCGTTCCTGCGCTACACGCTGGGCGGCATCACCGCCAACTACAGCCTGGTGGAGGTCAAGGGGCACAATCCCTCGTCGGTGGACAGCAGCGTGACGCGCTCGGCGAGCGTCAACTACCAGATCGCGCCCCGCTCGCTGCTGGCGATCCCGCTGCCGCTGACGAAGGGACGGCTCTACCCGCTGCCGGAGCGGGCCTACTGGAACTACAGCGTCAGCAGCACGCGCAGCGTCAGCTACGAGCGGGTCGGCGCCGACCTGGATTCGCTCCGCCTCAGCCGGGACGTCTCCGGGCGCACGGCTGGGATCGTCTTCGGCGCCGACACCCGGCCGCTGGATCTCCTCCAGCACCACATCGAGGGACGCCGCAACCTGGTGCTGCCCGAGGGGCAGGTCCGCAACGACCGCATCGGCTTCATCAACCTCGGCCGCGTGACCGACTGGCGGCAGTCTCTGAACGCCACCTACGTCCACTCGCGCGGTCGGTGGCTCAAGCCTTCGGTGTCGTGGAGCTCCTCGTACAACCAGAACAACGGCCCGGAGCTGTCGAAGGACCTGGGCGTGCGCTCGGTGAGCAACGGGCAGTCGGTGGAGCTGAACGTCGAGCTGCCGATCGAGCGCCTGATCGGCAAGGCCGGAGCCGGCCAGGCGGGCCGCAGCGGGGGCGGAGCGCCGCCCAAGGGCAAGGTGGTGGGCACGATCCGGCCCGGCGGGGGGAACGCCCCTCCCGGACCGCCACCGGGCGCGCCGGGCGCCCCGGGTGGTGGCGGTGAGGACGAGGACGAGGTGGACGATCGTGGCCCGGGTGGGCCGCCGTCCCTCACGGGTCGCGGTCTCGACGCTACCGCGATGGCGGGGAACATGCCGCACGACAGCGTGGGCACGTTCGCGCTCGCGGACACCCTGCGTCGTCACCCGACGACGTCGGGCATGTCGCACCGGGCGGTGGTGGCGGACACGCTGCACCGGGCGGCGGTGGCGGACACCCTGCGTCGTCACCCGACGACGTCGGGCATGTCGCACCGGGCGGTGG
>CAYNPF010000472.1:0-1736 GCA_964398895.1 uncultured bacterium | reverse complement strand
ATGGACGCGGGGCTGGCAGTGGGCTCCGGCGACGTGGTGCTGACGTTCGATGCGGCACAGCTCGACTGGACGAAGCCGGGCGTGTGCGGCGTCGCCATGCGCCAACCGCCGGAGGTTGGCGCGCAACACGGTGTGTACGTGGCGGACGAACGCGGGTGCGTCTATGATTTCCTTCAGAAACCGTCCCTGGCGCAAGTGCGGGCGGCGGGTGGGCTGCTCGACGACGGGCGAGTCGCCCTGGATACGGGATTACTGCGCTTCGATACCGATCTGTGCATACGGCTGACGGAATTGGCGGCGGACCTGTTGGAACCGGATGTTCCGCAAATCGATCTCTACCACCACATCACCATGGCGCTCACCGGGCGCTGGACGCCCAGCACGGACGAGCACGCCTTTCTGAAACGCCTGGCCGAGGCGTTGCGCGGCACGCCGTTCTGGTGCTCGCTGGTGGACGGCGAATTCACGCACATTGGTACGACCGCGTTGTTCCGGAAGCTGCTCACCGAGGCCACTGAGTTCAGCAAACTGTACGCCGCCCGGCAGAAGCTGGGCAGCGGCGAGCACTCCGGCGTGCGCTCGGCCGGCGTGGTGGTGGACAGCGCGCTCGAAAGCGCGCAGGTTGGCGCGGGAGCCGTGGTGATCGAAGCGCACCTCGACTCGGAACTGCGCGTCGCCCGCGGCGCTTTGGTGCACGGACTGGAAGGCATCGATTCGCCGGTGGAGGTCCCGGAGGATATCGTGGTCCATCAGGTTCCGGTCGCGCTCGGCGGCGGCACGCACGGCGTCGTCATCCGCGTCTATCACGTCAACGACGACGCCAAGGCCGCCGGAGAACGCGCCACATGGCTCGCTCAACCCATCCATGCGCGAGAGCGCTTTGCGAATCCCCAGATCGTCCACGGGCCACACATCCGGCCTGCCCAGGTGGAACATCAGGATCATGTGCGCGGACCAACGGCCGAAGCCGCGCACCCCCACCAGCGCCTGCATGATCTCGTCATCGTCCATTGCGCCCCATTCGCCCAGGCGAAGCGCCCCGCGCCCCGCCTGCTCGCACAGATCCCGCACGTACGAGACCTTGGGACGAGACAGCCCCGCCGCGCGCATCTGCTCGTCGGTAAGCGCCGACCACGTGCCCGGATCGGCCGTCGGCGACCCGGGCGGAAGCTGCGACACGAGACGTCCGAAGATCGTCGCCGCCGCCTTGCCCGACAGTTGCTGGAACACGACGGTGCGCACCAGCGCGGTGAGGTGATCGGGCTGCTTGCCCGGCTCCAGCGTGCAGGGACCGACCGTGCGGATCAGCGATGCGAGCTTGGGATCGCTGCGCGACAGCGCGCGCACGGCCCGCGGCATCGTGGTCTGGTCGAGTAGCGACCTGCGTGGCGAGGAAGCCACTTCGCGCTCCTCGCGGCTGCGGGGCGAAGGTCGGGATCGGTTTCCCGTGGGGACAACAGCAGCGGCGCGTCGAGTGGTCACAGCAGCGACCAATTGCACCGTCCGGTGACCAGCCGCAACACCTGGAGCGGAGGAATCCATCGGCGTATGCCCGTGGGTTCGGCGGGAACGGTTCCTGCCTTGCACGCGGTCCGGACGTGTCTGTCTGGTATCGAACCAACGAGGGTCCTTCATGAAACGGACGACGAAGAGATTAGGATTCGTGCTCGTGCTCGGCTGTGCCGGGCTCCTCTCGTGCTCGCACGAGATAGAGAGCCCGCAGCCCACAGCGTCCC
>CAYNPF010000471.1:0-1746 GCA_964398895.1 uncultured bacterium | reverse complement strand
CCCTGCCCTCCATCGTGCACGCCGACTTCGCATCCGCCGAGCGACAGCAGCGCCCGCAGCAGCCCTGGCCGTCGCCGACGGCGGCGGCGCTCATGCTGCAGCCCTTCACCCCGGCAGGCGCGGCCTTCGCCGCCGACATCGAGCACGTCGCGGCCTTCCCCGGCTGGTCCGCCGCCGCCGCCGAGAGCACCATCGCGCCCAGCGCCAGCACGACGACCAACGCCACGACCTTCCACAGGCTCTTCCGCATGGACATCCTCCGCAGGTGGTGACCTTCTCGTCGCCCGGCGACTCCTCCGTCGCGGCTGGACTCGAGCCCCGGGACAGCGACGACCCGAACATGGTCGCAGCCGCGCCGCGATCGGCGCAAGGCCGGAATGCTCCCGAAGATGCGCGAAGCCGACTCCGGGACCCGTACCGCGGCCACTCTTGACCGAGTCTGGACGCGGGGACGGTGCTCTTGCGTTTTTCGACCGAACACGGCATGGTCTTCCCGTCCGCTGAGAGGCGGGCGCGTCGTTAGGGGTGGTCGGCACGGACAAGAGCCGACCTGAGAGCAAACCCTCCGAACCTGATCTGGCTAACACCAGCGTAGGGAAACGGCGAAGACAAACGAGCTCTCCGCTTGCCTTCCATGCCGTCCCTGCGCGGGCGGCATTCGTGTTCCGGGCGGCGGATCCCGCCGCGCGCGACCCGGTGCCGTCCGTCCCGGGATCGTCATGTTCAGCACGAGCCTCCTCGACTGGGGGTTGATCCTCCTCTACTTCGGCTTCCTCGCCGCCGTGTGGGCGGGGGCGCTGCGGCGTCGCTCCGAGACGCTCGACTACCTGGTGGCCGGGCGGCGCGTCACGCTGCCGGCGCTGGTCGCCACCCTGGTGGCCACCTGGTACGGCGGCATCCTCGGCGTCGGCGAGTACTCGTGGCGCTACGGGCTGGCCAACTGGCTGGTCTTCGGCGTGCCCTACTACATCGGCGCCTTGCTGTTCGCGTTCCTGTTCGCGCAGCGGGCCCGCGCGGCGAAGCTCTACACGCTGCCCGACCTGCTCGACCGCACCTACGGCCGCGGCCCGGCCCTGGTGGGCGCGCTGGCGGTGTTCGTCGTCGCCCAGCCCGCGGCCTACGTGCTGATGCTGGGCACGCTGTTCGCCGCCATGACCGGCTGGCCGCTCGCCCCCTGCGTCCTCGGCGCCGCGGTGCTGTCGCTCTTCTACGTGGACAAGGGCGGCCTGCGCACCGTGGTCCTCACCGACCAGGTGCAGTTCGTGCTGATGTACGCGGGCTTCGCCCTCCTGCTCGTCTTCTTGTTGGCGCAGCACGGCGGCGCCGGCTTCCTGCGCGCCCACCTGCCGCCCGCGCACCTCACCTGGAACGGCGGCAATGCGCCGTCGGCGATCCTGGTCTGGTATTTCATCGCGCTGTCGGCGCTGGTGGACCCCGGCTTCTGGCAGCGCGCCTACGCCGCGCGCGACCCGCGCGTGGCCCGCAACGCCGTGCTGTGGTCGGTGGTCTGCTGGGTGGTGTTCGACTTCATGACCACGGTCGCCGGCCTCTACGCGCGGGCGCTGCTGCCGCGCCTCGCCGATCCGGTCTTCGCCTTCCCCGAACTGGCGCGGCTGGCGCTGCCCCCGTTCGCCCTCGGCGTCTTCTACCTGGCGATGATCGCGACGGTGATGAGCACGATCGACTCCTACGGCTTCATTGCCGCCGCCACGCTCGGGCGCGACGTGGCCTGGCGCCTGCTGCGCG
>CAYNPF010000470.1:0-1747 GCA_964398895.1 uncultured bacterium | reverse complement strand
GCGACGGGTCCCTCACGGCCATCGAGATGAAGGTGCGCGCCAACACGGGTCCCTACGGGGCGCACTGCCTGACCGTGCCGATGAACGCCTGCTCGAAGAGCCTGCCGCTGCTGCCCTGCGAGAACGTCCACTTCGACGTGCGCACCTGGTACACCAACATCCCGCCCGCCGGCGCCTACCAGGGCTACGGCGCGCCGCAGGGCTCGTTCGCGCTGCAGATGGCCTGCGCCGAGCTGGCCGACGCGCTGGGCATGGACCCGCTGGCCCTGCTCGAGAAGAACCGCGTCCGCGAGGGCACGGTGCTCGAGATCCTCAAGTGCCTGGGGGAGGGGCGCGAGAGCACGCCGCAGCAGGTGGCCTCGTGCGGCCTCGGCCCGGCGCTCGAGCAGGGCGCGAAGCTGATCGCCTGGGGCGAGCGCGAGACCAGCGACGATCCCGACGTGCGGATCGGCAAGGGCGTGGCCATCATCCAGCAGGGCTCGGGGCTGCCGGGCATTGATTCGGCCAACGCCACGGTGGCGCTGCTCAACGACGGCACCTTCGTGCTGCGCAGCGGCGGCACCGACATGGGCACCGGCCTCGACACGCTGATCGTCAAGCTGGCGGCCGAGTGCCTGTGCACCGACATCCGCGACGTGGCGCTGATCGTCGCCGACACCGACGTGACGCCCTACGACGACGGCGCCTACGCCTCGAGCGGCACCTTCTTCTCGGGCAACGCCGCGCTGAACGCGGCGCGGGAGATGAAGGCGGAGCTGATCGAGGTCGCCGCCGAGATCCTCGGCGAGCCGGCGGGGCGGCTGTCGCTCGACTATCCCGCGCAGGTGGTGGGCGGCGCGCGCCCGGTGAGCTTCGCCGAGATCTCGCGCCACACCGTCTCGGGCTCGGGCCGCGGCCAGCTCACCGCCTCGGCCTGCTTCACCACCGAGCACGCGGCGTTCCCCTACGGCGCGCACTTCTGCCAGGTGGCGGTGAACACCCGCACCGGCGCGGTCGAGGTGCAGAAGTACTTCGCCCTGCAGGATTGCGGCACGCCCATCAACCCCGAGCTGGCGCTGGGGCAGATGTACGGCGGCGTGCTCAAGACCATCGGCCACTCGCTGTTCGAGGACATGCTGCTCGACGACGAGGGGCACTGCCTCAATGCCACGCTGCTCGACTACCACGTGCCGATGATCCGCGACCTGCCCGGCGAGTTCCGCGCCGTGCTGGTGCAGACCGACGATCCCTTCGGGCCCTTCGGCGGCAAGTCGAACTCGGAGATCTCCTGCAACGGCGCGGCGCCGGCGATCGCCGCTGCCATCCACGACGCCACCGGTGCGTGGCTGCGGAGCTGGCCGTTCCGTCCCGAGAAGGTCCTGCGCGCGCTGGGCCGCCTCGGTGGGGAGGGCGCATGAGCGGCCCCGGCTTCACCCTGGTCCGCGCCGAGTTCGTGCTGCCGCTGGCCGCGCCCGACCGGGGCGTGCGCCTGCGCGACGGCTACCTGCTCACCGAGGGGGAGACGATCCGCGAGGTGGGGCCGTGGACGCCGGAGACCGCTCGCCGCCTGCGCGAGCGCTGCGGCGCGGCGCTGCGGGTGTGGGGCGCGCCCGATGCGGCCGCCGAGCCGCCGAAGCAGCACGCGGTGCTGCTGCCGGCGTTCGTCAAGGCGCACGGCCACGACCACGAGCAGCCGTTGATCGGCATCGCCAAGGACGAACCGCTCACCGCCTGGCTCGACCACGCGGTGAACCCCTTCACGCGCTTC
>CAYNPF010000469.1:0-1752 GCA_964398895.1 uncultured bacterium | reverse complement strand
CGCGGCGACACTCGGGGGAGGATCCGCGGCCGGAACGCCACCGCCGGTCGCGACGCCGCCCCCGGTGCCGGGGGCGGCCGCCCACGGCCCGGCCGTGCGCCGCCTGCTCGCCGAGCATGGGCTCGAGGCGGGCGCCGTGCAGGGCACGGGGCCGGGCGGGCGCCTGCTCAAGGAGGACGTGCTGCGCCGGCTCGAGGCTCCGCCGCCGGCCGCCGTCGTTCCCGCCCCGCCACCGCCGGCCGCCGGCGAATCACCGGCCGCGCCAGCCGCGGCCCCGGGCGAGCGGATCGTGCCGATGAGCCGCATCCGGCGCCGCATCGCCGAGCGGCTGGTGCGCGCGCAGCACGAGGCCGCGATCCTCACCACGTTCAACGAGGCGGACCTCGGCGCCCTGGTCGGGCTGCGCGAGCGTCGGCGCGAGGCGTTCGAGCGCGAGCACGGCGTGCGCCTCGGCATGACCAGCTTCTTCGCCCGGGCCTGCATCCGCGCGCTGCGCGCGGTCCCCGAGCTGAACGCCGAGATCCGCGGCGACGACGTGGTCTATCGCGACTTCGTGAACCTGGCGGTGGCCGTGCAGACGGCGCGCGGCCTGGTCGTTCCGGTGATCCACGGCGCCGAGACACTCGGTTTCGCCGGGATCGAGCGGGAGATCGCCCGGCTGGCGCGCAAGGCCCGCGAGCAGCAGCTCTCGCTCGACGACCTGGCCGGCGGTACCTTCACCGTCTCGAACGGCGGCGTGTTCGGCTCGCTGCTGTCCACGCCCATCCTCAACCCGCCCCAGAGCGGCATCCTGGGCATGCACAAGATCGAAAAGCGCCCGGTGGTGGTGGACGACCGGATCGTGATCCGGCCGATGATGTATCTCGCGCTCTCCTACGATCACCGCCTCGTGGACGGCGAGCAGTCGGTCACGTTCCTGGTGCGCGTGAAGGAGCAGCGCGAGGACCCCGAGCGCCTGATGCTGGACGACGAGAAGCCGGGCGATCCGCCCGACGCGAACGAGAGGACGAAGACCCCATGAGCGATCCCGACCGCCACGACCTCGTGGTCATCGGCGCCGGCCCCGGCGGCTACGTCGCCGCCATCCGTGCCGCCCAGTTGGGTATGAAGGTGGCCTGCATCGAGCGCCACGCCACGCTGGGCGGCACCTGCCTGAACGTCGGCTGCATCCCCAGCAAGGCCCTGCTCGACTCGAGCGAGCACTATGCCTTCCTGCGCGGCGCGGCGGTCGCCCACGGGATCCGCGCGACCGCGGAGCTGGACCTGGCGACGATGATGAAGCGCAAGGCCCAGGTGGTCGGCGACCTGACGCGGGGCGTCGAGGGGCTCTTCCGCAAGAACGGAGTCACGCGCGTGACGGGCACGGCGCGGCTCGCCGCCCCCGACCGCGTCGAGGTGACCGCGGCCGACGGCGTGCGGACCCTGGCCGCCGAGCGGGTCCTCATCGCCACCGGCAGCCGCCCGGCGGCGCTGCCCGGGATCGCCTTCGACGGCCGGCGCATCGTGCACTCGACCGACGCGTTGTCGCTGCCGAAGGTGCCGGGGCGGCTGCTCGTGGTGGGCGCGGGGGCCATCGGGCTCGAGCTGGGCTCGGTCTGGCGACGGCTCGGCAGCGAGGTGCACGTGCTCGAGTGGCTCGGCGCGACGCGGGAGACGAAGGACGCCTCGGTCGGCGACTACCTCGACGTCGTCGCGTCGGCGATCGCCCGGATCGGCGGGCCGGTCGACCTCGTCGGCGACTGCCAGGGCGGC
>CAYNPF010000468.1:0-1754 GCA_964398895.1 uncultured bacterium | reverse complement strand
GACGCCCTCGCCGCCGCGCGCGCCCTCGCCGCCGAGCCGGGCGAGCCCGCCGAGTTCGTGGCCGAGGCCGACCCGGAAGAGCGGGCCGGGCTCACCGCCCGCCGCTTCGGCGACGATTTCGTGGTCAAGGACAACTGCAAGGATTTCGAGAACGACTCCCCGTGGTTCGTGCCCGAGTGGGTCTCGCCGGAAGAGCTGCGCTCCCGCGTGGCCAGCGAAGGCTGGGACAGCGCGTTCGTGGAAGAGGTGCTGGCGCAGGGCGAGAGCCCCGTGCTCGCCAACGGCCCCGACGGCCAGGACGTGACACCGGCGGGCGAGAGCGGCTCCAACGCCAAGACCGGCAAGCGGCAGATCGTGTGGGCCTACCTCATCGGCGTGGACGCGAAGGGGCGCACCGCCAAGTACGTCACCGTGTTCGGCGCGGGGGAGACGACCGCCTTCGGCGTGCGGATGCTGCGCGGGCGGCGCGGGCGCTGGCCCGCCGTCTACTTCCAGCGCGAGGTCACCTCCCGCTACCTGCTGGACTCCCGCGGCGTGTCCGAGCTGGCCGCTCCCGCGCAGGGCATGGCCAAGTGCCTGCTGGACGCCGCCAGCAACAACGGCCTCATCGGCGGCGTGCCGCCGGTCACCGCCAAGGGCTTCTCCGTGCGCAACCAGTACGTGGAGCCGCTGCGGATCATCGGCATGAACGTGAACGAGGAGTTCAACTTCATGCAGCCGCCGCAGTTCCCCGCCGCCGCGCTCAACGTGGTCAAAGACCTTGACGCGCAGCTCCGCGACTACTTCGGGCTGCCACGCGAAGACGGCGACACCGCCGCCTCCGCCACCCGGCAGCGCGCCGAGGTGAGCTGGTTCCTCGCCCAGGCGTGCGACGTGCTGCGCATGATGCTGGAGCTGGCGCAGGAACAGGCCTCCGACGCCCTGCTCGCGCAGGTCACGGACGACCAGGGCGCCCCGGCCGGTCTGCGGCGCGAGGACATTTCCGGGCGCTTCCGCGTGGCCGTCACGCTCAACGCGGACGACCTCGACGCCGAGCGGCTCGTGGAGAAGATGAAGGCCACCGGCACCGTGCTCATGGCCATGGACCGCGCCGGGGTGATCGACTCCACCCCCCTGATCTCCAACGCCCTGCTCAAGCTCTTCCCCGACGTGGGCGCGGCCGCGCTGCGCACCGGCGAGGCGGCGGCGGCTTCCGAGGCCGAGGCCGAGGCCATGAACCTGGTCAAGATCCGCGCGGGCGTGATGCCGCTGATGAACACCGACGGCGCGTGGGACTACGCGGCGCGGCTGGGCTTCTACCAGAAACTGCTGGAGGGCAACCCGCAGGTCTTCGCCGACCTCCCGCCCGACCGTCAGCAGATGCTCCAGCAGTGGACCGCCGCGCTGGCGCAGCAGCAGACCCAGTTCGGAGAGAACCGCGAGATAGGCAGGACGGGAGTCGAGGGGGTCGGGAGCGGGGAGAAGCAATAGGCAGTGGGCAGTAGTGAGTAGCGATTGGTGAGTGGTGATTGGCGATTGGTGATTGGTGAAACCGGGAACCGGAGAGAGACATGGGCGACACGAGAAAAGATTTCAGCGAGTTCTACCCCGGCACCGGGGCGCCGGTTCCGGCTCCCGGCGAGGAGGTGGCGGACGACTACGCGCGCGGGCGGCTCAACGCCCTCGCGGCGGCGGTTGGCGCCCTGACGGACCTCGACCCGGACGGGCCCGAGACCGTGGCCGACGTGAAGGAGCGGCTCAACGAGGTCAAGGAC
>CAYNPF010000467.1:0-1759 GCA_964398895.1 uncultured bacterium | reverse complement strand
GGCCGCGCGTCTGTCGCGCTTGCGGCACGCCTACGTCGTGCCGGGGCCGGCCCTGCCGGCGCCGTTCGAGGGGGTGGGGCGATGAGGGTGGTCTCGGGGATGCTGTTGCTGGCCGGGGTGGCGCTGCTCATCCGCTCGACCGCGTTCTCGGTGCTGGCCGCCCGCGGCGTCATCGTGGACGTGCTGGCGTTCGTGGCCGTGGTCTGGGCGCTGCGCCACGGGGAGAACTGGGGCTCGACCTTCGGCTTCGTGCTGGGGCTGACGGCCGATCTCGACGCCGCCCATTGGCTGGGGCGCCACGCGCTGGTGCTGGCGCTGGCCGGCTACGCCACCGGGCGGCTGTCGCGGGCGCTGGTGCGCGACAACCCGGCCACGCAGTTCCTGCTGCTGCTGATCGTGACCGCAGCCCACCAGACCTGGACGCTGGCCTTCGAGGTGGGGGGCATCGCCGGCTGGGGCTTCCTGCTCGTCCGGGTGCTGATCTCCGGTGTCGTGACCGCCGTCGTCGGTGTACTCCTGCTGGCGCTCCTGCGACTGGGCAGCGACCGTTCCCTACTCCGCCGTGCTTCCGTCGAAACAGCTCCGCGACCGTAGGCTGCCGGCCTACCACCTGCTCGCGGGCCTGGTGTTCGCGGGCTTCGGGATCGTGCTGGTCGGACTGGTCTACCTGCAGGTCTTCCAGGGCCAGCACTACGCCGAGCTGGCCCGGGAGAACCGCGTGCGCCAGGAGGTGCTGCGGGCGCCGCGGGGTGCCATCTACGACCGGCACGGCGAGCTGCTGGCCGACAGCGCCCCCAGCTTCGGCATCGTCTTCCGGCCGTTCCCGGCGGAGAGCACCGAGCGCGTGCGGGAGACGACCCGGCCGGACTGGCTGGCCCGGGTGGCCGCGCTGGTGCAGCTCGACACCGCCGAGGTGCGACGGCAGGTGGATCTCGCGAACCGCACCGGCCAGAGCGCGCTGCTGGTGCGCGACGCGCCCTTCGCCATCCGCGCCGCGGTGGAGGAACTGCGGGCGGAGCTGCCGGGCATCGAGGTGCAGGTCGAGCCGCTGCGCCACTACCCGAACGGTTCGCTGGCCGCGCACCTGCTCGGCTACGCCGGCGAGGTGAGCGGCGCCGAGCTGGACACGCTGAGCGAGGCCGGCTACCGGCCCGGGGACCTCATCGGCCGCACCGGCGTCGAGCGGCGCTACGAGGACTACCTGCGCGGGCAGGACGGCGTCGAGTACGTGGTGGTCAACGCCCGCGGCCGCCGCGTCTCGACCCTGCGCGAGGCGGGGGCGCACCCGCCCGAGCCGGGGCAGGACCTGACGCTCACCCTCGATCTCGAGGTGCAGCGCGCGCTCGAGGAGGCGATGAGCGGGGTGGGGCGCGGGGCGGCGGTCGCGCTCGATCCGCGCGACGGCGGCATCCTGGCGCTGGTGAGCCGTCCGGCCTTCGATCCCAACGAGTTCTCGCACGGGCTCAGCCGGGCGCGCTGGCGCGAACTGAGCGAGGGCGGGGCCAACCCGCTGCTCGACCGGGCCATCCAGGGCGTCTACCCGCCCGGGTCCACGTTCAAGGTCGTGACCATGACCGCGGCGCTGATCCACGGCACGGTGCAGCCGACCACGCGGCTGGCGCCCTGCAGCGGGGGCATGGTCTACGGCGGTCGCCGCTTCGCCTGCTGGGAGCACCGCGGGCACGGCTCGCTCGACCTGATCGAGGCGCTGCAGCACTCGTGCGACGTCTACTTCTACCAGCTCGGCCTGCGCCTGGGG
>CAYNPF010000466.1:0-1768 GCA_964398895.1 uncultured bacterium | reverse complement strand
CCGGGTGTTCACGATGCCGGTGTTCGACGACATCGCCGACGACTGCAGACGCAGGGTGGCCAGGGCCGCCGTGATGTCGTCCGACGCCGCGGTGATGTCCGCGTCCGCCGCCCAGTCGTTCGTCGACGCGGTCACGCCGAGGCCGGTCGAGGTCGCGGTGAAGCCGGTGACCGTGATGGACGCCGTGCCGGCCTCGTTGAACGTGACGGTCAGGGTGCCGGCGTTCAGGAGGTTCGTGCCCTTGTAGCTGGCGTCCGTGGCGAGCCCGTCGATCTGGGTGAGCAGATCGTCGAACTGCGCGGCCAGCGTCAACCGGTTGGCCACCGTCGCGCTGCGAGCCTGCGAGATGAGACCCTTCGCCTGCTCGAGCAGCTTGGTGATGGCGCTGATGCCCTGGTCCGCAGCCTTGAGCGTCTGGATGGCCTCGCTCATCGAGTCCTTCAGAGCGCTCAGGTCGCCAGCGCGCTGGGTCTCGGCCTGCGCCGCGAAGTAGGCGGCCGCGTCGTCCATCGCGGAGTTGACCTTCTTGCCGGTGGACAGACGGAGCTGGGTCCGGGCCTGGAGGGCTGACGTGCCCTGAAGGCTCAGCAGGTTCGCGCGCATCCCGGAGGTGAGAGTGATGTCCCCGAACGACATGGTGGTGCCCCTTCCTAGGGTAGTGAGATCTCCGACCGGGCCTTCTGCCCGGCTGTCAGCGGAATTGCCGACATGCACTAGGTTCGGAGGCGGGCGGCGGAACTTGAGGGGGGCGCAACTGTCGCGCGGAGAGTGGGTTCAGCGCGCGAGCCCCGGCGGAAGGAGGGGCGGCCCGGAGGGGGGAGGCGGCCGGCGGGGCGTGGGCCCCGCCGGCGATGCGGCTAGTTGAAGTAGTCGAGCAGGTTGACCGACAGGACCTTGCTCACCACGGAGTAGGCCTGCTGGAGGGCGGTCTGCGCCGTCGTGAGCTTCAGCGCGGCCTCGGTGGTGTCGGCATTGCGCAGGGAGTCGCGGCGGTCGGCCAGCTTCGCCTCGGTGTTCGAGAGCGACTTGGCGATGGTCGAGACGGTGCGCATGCGGGCGCCGAGCGAAGTCTGCAGCGTGAGCGCCTTCGTCGAGGAGATCGAGACGGCCACCCCGGCCGCCTGGATCCCGGCGGCGTCGCCGCTGCCGAGCTGGGTCGCGAGCTGGTCCAGCGCGGCGAGCGCGTCACCGAAGACCGCGTCACCGGTGTCGGCGGTCCCGATCGTCATGCCGGCATCGATCTCGGTGGCACGGACGGTGGTGTCGCCCGCGTAAGTGCCGTCGTCGAGGAAGGCTGGCGAGGTGCTGCGCCCGCCAGCGAACAGGTACTCGGTCCCCACCCGGGTGTTGCCCAGCGACACGATCTCGTCGCGGAGGCTCGCCACCTCCTGGAGCGCCGACTGCCGCACCGGATCGTCCGCCGGCAGGGATGCCGCGCTGGTGGCAAGACTGCGGGCCTGCTTCAACAGGTTGCGCAGGTTGGTGAGCACGGTGTCCTCGACCGACATGCGGGTCGTGGCCCACGTGCCCAACCGCCTGCCTGTGGTCGCGGCCTCATACGGGAAGGAACTGGCGCGCCGGGCCGGAGCGGTGCTCGGCGCACCCGTCCCTCCCCGTTTGAGGCGGGTCAAGAAGCTGGAGAATTTGAACACGGTTTAGAAGCCTTTGCTCGACATCAAGCGCGTCTGGCGGCGGCGCGTGCCGGAGTTAGCCCGGTTGGTGTTGACCATGTACTGCCGTGCTTTGATTTCCTCGTCGGTCGAGCGGA
>CAYNPF010000465.1:0-1770 GCA_964398895.1 uncultured bacterium | reverse complement strand
GGTGCGGCGCAACGCCATCATCATCTTCATGTCCATCGAGCTGATGCTGAACGCCGCCAACCTGGCGTTCGTGGCCTTCGCGCGCCACCTCGGCTCGCTCGAGGGACAGGTGTTCGTGTTCTTCGTCATGACCGTGGCCGCCGCCGAGGTGGCGGTGGGCCTGGCCATCATCGTCAACCTGTTCCGTCTGCGGGAGACCGTCTTCGTGGACGAGATCAACCTCCTGAAGGGCTAGGCCGGCGGATGAACGGTGCCCCGTATCTCTGGCTGATCCCGGCGCTGCCGCTGGCGGCCGTGCTGCTCAACCTGCTGGTCGGCGACCGGCTGGGGCGGCGCGGCATCGGCTGGCTGGCCTGCGGCGCGGTGGGGCTGGCCTTCGCCTGGTCGCTGGTCTCGGTGCTTCGCCTCGCCGGCCTGCCGGCGGAGCAGCGCGCCATCCTCGATCCCGTCTACACCTGGCTGCGGGTCGGCGACCTGCGCGTGGACGTCTCGTTCCTGCTCGATCCGCTGTCGGCGGTGATGATCCTGGTGGTCACCGGCGTGGGCTTCCTCATCCACGTCTACTCGACCGGCTACATGGCGCACGATCCCGACGTGCGGCGCTTCTTCCTCTACCTGAACCTGTTCATGTTCGCGATGCTCACGCTGGTGCTCGCGGACAACTTCCTGCTCATGTTCGTGGGCTGGGAGGGCGTGGGGTTGTGCTCCTACCTGCTGATCGGGTTCTGGTACACGCGCCCGGCGGCGGCGGCGGCGGGGAAGAAGGCCTTCATCGTCAACCGCATCGGCGACTACGGCTTCCTGCTCGCCATGATGCTGGTGTTCGCGGCCTCCGGCACGCTGCGCTTCACCGACCTGTTCGCGATGGCGCCCGGGTTGTTCGCGGTGGGCGGCGCGACCGTCACCGCCATCACCCTGCTGCTCTTCCTCGGCGCCACCGGCAAGAGCGCGCAGTTGCCGCTCTACGTCTGGCTGCCCGACGCGATGGAGGGCCCGACCCCGGTGTCGGCCCTGATCCACGCCGCCACCATGGTCACGGCCGGCGTGTACATGGTGGCCCGCACCCACGTGCTCTTCCAGCTCGCCCCGGTGTCGCTGGAGACGGTGGCCTGGGTCGGCGGCCTCACCGCTCTGTTCGCCGCCACCATCGGTCTGGCGCAGAACGACATCAAGCGGGTGCTCGCCTACTCGACGGTGAGCCAGCTCGGCTACATGTTCCTGGCCTGCGGCGTGGGCGCCTTCACCGCCGGCATCTTCCACCTGATGACGCACGCGTTCTTCAAGGCGCTGCTCTTCCTCGGCGCGGGCTCGGTGATCCACGCCCTGTCCGACGAACAGGACCTGCGGCGCATGGGCGGCCTGCACGCCCGGCTGCCGTGGACGCACTTCACCATGCTGATGGCGACGCTGGCCATCGCCGGCATCCCGCCCTTCGCGGGCTTCTTCAGCAAGGACGAGATCCTCACCGGGGCCTTCGCCTCGGGCCACCTGGTCCTCTGGGTCATGGGCCTGGCCGGCGCGGTGCTGACGGCGTTCTACATGTTCCGGCTCTACATCCTCGCCTTCCGCGGCCGCCCGCGGCTGACGCCCGAGGCCGAGCACCACCTGCACGAGTCGCCGCCCGCGATGATCGTGCCGCTGTTCGTGCTGGCCATCCTCTCGGTGGTGGGCGGGCTGGTCGGTCCGCCGCTGATGGAGGGCGGGCACCCGTTCGCGCGCTGGCTGGCGCCGGTGTTCGCCGGCGGGCCCGAGGCGTCGGCGCACGAGGTC
>CAYNPF010000464.1:0-1778 GCA_964398895.1 uncultured bacterium | reverse complement strand
CGCCGGTGACGGTGTGGTAGCCGCCGGCGCCGCGCACGTCGTCCCACAGCCGCGAGTCGTAGCTGATGCGCTGGTCCTTGAGCGTCTCCTGCCCGGGCACGTCGCAGAGCAGCATGTACAGCGGCTTGATGTAGTAGTCGAGGCCGCCCGCTTCCAGCACCGGCAGGTAGTGCGCCCACGGCGCCACCGAGAGGGCCACGCGCTTCTGGTGGCGCGGCGACAGCGACTTCCAGTTCACCACGAAGCGCTCGATCCCCGGCACGTCCGGCATGGCGGCGGCGGCGAAGCGCTGCTCGTAGCCGGCGCGGTGCACGTCCACGGCGAAGCGCTGCGACTCGAGCGCCTTGGCCAGCACGGCGTGCGCGCGGCCGTACTCGGGGCACAGCGCCAGCGCCTGGTTCGAGAGATCGCGTGCCGCGGCGAAGCGGCCGTCCTCGAAGTCGAGCGAGGCGAGCCGCACGAGCACGTCGGCCCACGCGGGATGCGCGCGCCGGATGCCGTCGTAGGCGAGCCGGGCCCCGGCACGGTCACCGACGGCGAGCAGGCTGTCGGCGTGGGCCAGCGCCCGCCGGCCGTCGGCGTCGGCGAAGTTGCCGGGGTAGGCGGCGAAGAGCTGGGTGTAGTTCCTCCGCGTGTAGCCGTTGCCGCGGTAGTAGTGGGCCGCGTCGTTGTAGGGGTTCAGACGGCAGGCCCACTCGGTGGCGGTGATCGCCTCGTCGGTGCGGCCGATGCGGATCAGGGCCTCGGCCAGGATGTTCAGCGCCTCGGCCGAGGCGCGGGTGTTCACGGCCTCGGTGGCGCGGGCCAGCGCCCCGTCGTAGTCGCGGTGCTTGAGGGCCACGAGGGCCAGCCCGCCCAGCGCGGTCGCGCGCTGCGAGAGCCGGCGGTCCTCGACCGGACCGGCGGCGAGCGGCGTCGCGGTGCGTTCGATGGCGCGGGCGTAGCAGGACTCGGCGCGATCGTAGTGCAGCAGCTCGTAGGCGAGGCGGCCGGCGGCGAGCAGGTCGGCCAGCGGGGCGGTGCTGCCCGGGGCGGGCGAGGCGGTGCGGCTGAGCGCGTCCACGCGGGCCGCGTCGTCGTGGGCCCAGGCCCAGGCGTAGAGCACCTGGCGCTCGCGGTCGTCGGGATCCGGCCGCGCGGCGATCCGCTTCACGATCGGCTCGGCGGCGGCGAAGTCCTGGCGGGCGAGATGGACGCGGACCTTCGTCACCGCGACCGCGCGCGCCTCGCCGCGCAGGCGGCCCAGCTCGCGCGCCGCCTCGTCGGCCTGCCCGGTGGCCAGCAGCAGCTCGATGCGCTCGGTTCCGACGACGGCGGGCGCGGGCGACGGCAGCCGCTTCAGGTTGGCCTGGAGCTGCTCGGCCACCGGGGCGAATGGGCCGGTGGCGGCGGGTTCGGCCGCCGCGGTCGCGGCGAGGCCGACGAGGAGCACGAGACAGCCGAGCGCGGGCAGGAACGGAGTGGTGCGCATGACGGGATCCCTCCGGGGAAGGCGCGGGCTCAGGAGACGACGAGCCCCCGCAGACTAGGGGGGCCTCCGCGGCCGGTCAACGGTCGGCCGCTGCGCGCGGTTCCACGCCCGACGGACGCGGGACCGCGTCCCGACCGGCTCAGCCGGTGACCAGCACCGCGGCGCCGCGCAGGCGACCCTCGCGCAGGCGGGCCAGGGCCTCGTTCGCCTCGGCGAGCGGGAAGGTCTCGGTCTCGGTGCGCACCGGCACCCCGGCCACCAGGCGCAGGAACTCCTCGCCGTCGCGGCGGGTCAGGTTGGCCACCGA
>CAYNPF010000463.1:0-1790 GCA_964398895.1 uncultured bacterium | reverse complement strand
CCTCTTCTACGACTGGGGCTTCACGCCGGTGAAGCTCACCCTCGCCCTGCGCTACGGCGACCTGCCCCTGGCGCCGGCGTTGGCCTCGATCGTCACCTCGATGTTCCTGCACGGCGGCTGGTCGCACCTCATCGGCAACCTCTGGTACCTCTGGATCTTCGGCGACAACGTCGAGGACGTGCTCGGCCACGTCGGCTTCCTCTTCTTCTACCTCGGCTGCGGGATCGCCGCCGCGCTGCTGCACTACCTCACCGTCCCGGTGGCCGCCATCCCCACCGTGGGCGCCAGCGGCGCCATCGCGGGCGTGCTCGGCGCGTACATCTTCACCTTCCCGCGCGCCCGGGTGCTGACGCTGCTGCCCATCTTTCCCTTCCTCCAGGTGGTGCCGCTGCCCGCCTTCCTCGTGCTCGGCCTCTGGTTCCTGTTCCAGTTCGTGCTCGGCCTCGGCTCGCCGGCCACCGGCGGCGGCGTCGCCTTCTGGGCGCACGTTGGCGGCTTCCTCGTCGGCCTGCTGGTGATGGCCGGCCTGCGCCGCCTGCGCCGGACCGCCCCGCGCTGAGTCCCGTCGCACCCGCCGCCCGCGCGCAGCGGCGCCGTTCGCCGCCCTTCGCGTTCGCGCCCGCGATGCACTAGCATCGGCCTCCTACCGACCGGAGGAGGACGCATGCGCAGGGATCTCGACCGCATCATGCAGGAGCGCGGGCTGGCCGGGCTGGTGGTGTTCGCCTACGACCACTACAGCCAGGCCATGCACTACGTCATCGGTCAGAAGCTCCACTACGGGATCTACCTCCTCGCCCGCGGCGGGCGCGCCCACCTGATCCACGACCCGATGGAGCGCGACCAGGCGGCGGCGGTCGGCTGCGAGCACTCCGGCTTCCCGCAGCACGGACTCGCCGGCATCCTCAACGAGGAGGGCTCCCATCCGGCGCGGGCCTTCGGCCGGCTGATCGGCCAGGCCTGCGGCACGCTGGGCATCAGCGGGCGCATCGGCCTGTTCGGCGAGCTGCCCGCCGGCTTCGCCCACGCGCTGGTCCAGCGCCTGGTCGAGGTGAACCCGGCGCTGAGCGTGGACTCCGGCTACCCCGACCCGATGCTGCAGGCCCGCACCACCAAGGACCCCGACGAGGTCGAGGCCATCCGCCGCGCGGCGCGCGGCACGGTGGCGGCGATGGGGCGCCTGCGCGAGTACCTCGGCGGGCTGCGGCGCGACGGCGAGCAGTTCCGCGACCACGGCCGCGAGCCGGTGCGCCTCGGCACGTTGCGCCGCGTCCTGCAGCGCGAGTTCCTCGAACACGGACTCACCGAGGACCAGGGCGACAGCATCGTCTCCCAGGGCCGCGACGCCGGCGTGCCGCACAACCGCGGCAACGACGACGAGCCGCTGCTCGCCGGACGGCCGGTGATCGTGGACATCTTCCCCGGCGAGGTCGGCGGCGGCTACCACGCCGACATGACGCGCACCTTCTGCATGGGCCCGGCGCCGGCGCCGCTGCGCGAGATCTACGCCCACACGCTCGAGGCCTACCGCGCCGGCGCGGCCGCGCTGGCGGCGGGGCGGCCCTGCCGCTCGCTGCAGGACGTGGCCTGCGAGGTCTACGAGCGCTACGGGCACCCGACGCGCCGGACCAACGAGGCGACGCAGGAGGGCTACGTCCACAACCTCGGGCACGGCGTGGGCCTGTCGGTGCACGATCCGCCGCTGCTCGGCGGCGCCCCGGGCAACACCGCGCTGCTCGAGCCGGGCATGGTGATCACCGTCGAGCCGGGCCTCTACTACCCGGAGCGCG
>CAYNPF010000462.1:0-1792 GCA_964398895.1 uncultured bacterium | reverse complement strand
GGTCGACTGGCTCATGTTCGAGGTGGCGGGATCGCCGGAGCCGACGATCGGGATCTCGAGGAGGAGCGGCTGGGGTCCCTTGTTGGGCACCGACAGGCGCAGGCCGGCCGGGCGGCAGCCGTAGAAGCGGTCGCCGCGGGCGCGGTCGGCGTTCCAGCGCTCGATCCACCAGGAGTTGCCCCGCGTCGCCGAGCCCTTGCCGGTGTGGGTGTAGGGATCGGCGGTCCCGGTCGTGGCGAGCGCGCCGAGGCCCGTCAGGAACAGCGGCAGGGTCTTGATGGTGAGGGCGGCGCGCAGGGTGAGCTGCACCCTGTTCATGCCGAAGTTCGGGTCGCCCTCGAAGGGGTCGCCACGCAGGATGGGGCTGGCCTCCCATTCCTTCGTGCGTCCGCCGGTGACGGCGGCGAGGACGAGCTTGTGGCCGATCGCGGTGCCAGTGTCGCCAACCCCAAAGGCCGACTCCCGCCCGAGGATGACCTGGACGTTTTCAGAACGCGCGTAGTTGGTGGGCATTTCATTCCTCCACGACGGGGGTGGCCGTCGACTTGCTCACGTGCTTGGGCTTGCTGGTGGTGACCTCGCGGGGCTCGGCCGCGGACCGCACGTCGAAGCCCTTGGCGCGGAGGCCCTGCACCTGGCCGTCGGTCAGGTCGAGGTCCTGGGGGATGCCGGCCCGGAAGGGGCGCGCAAACCCGAGCAGGGAACGCTCGGTCGGCCCGCCGGACGGCAGGGTGACGGTGTGCAGTGCCATGCGTTGCTCCTCTATGGGCAGTAGGGGTGACGGTAGACGGCGGTGTAGACGAGGCCAGCGACGGTGTAGCCGGTGGCTCCCTCAGTCACCCACTCCAGGTCGCTGCAGGCAGCGGTCAGCCGCACGCCGACGCCGGGCGCCGCCAGGCGGGCGCGCAGCAGCTCGAAGACCTCGTCCGCAACCTCGTCGCCGCGGTCGTTGAGGGTCGGGACGAGGAAGCTGATCTCCCAGTCCCACATCTCGCCCTGATAGGTGTTGCCGCCGATCAGGGCGTTCGGGTCCGCGGTCTTGAACGGGCCGGTCAGCTCGAAGTACAGGCCGTTCGCGCGCACGTCCTTCGACCCAAGGCCGGCCAAAAACGGGCTGGTCTTGATGACGGCGCCGGAGAACGCCAGCCGGATCTTGGCGACGAGCGCATCGCGCACGGGCTTGGTGACGGTCGAGGCCATGTCAGGTGCGCTCCGGCATCAGCTCGCGCTCGGCGAGCTCGACGGCCGCGGCCACGTCCTCCCGCCACATGCCGACGAAACGGCGGGCCGGCATCGCAGCGGTCGGTCGCAGGCGGCTGCGGCGGTTGGAGCGGCGCGTCCGCGCCTTCACGCCGTACATGTGCACGAGACCACGGCGCAGGACATCGGTGGCGCCGGTGATCTCGACCTCGACCCGGGCGCCGGCCGGGACGAGCTGGTACCCGGCCTGCACGGCGCGCCGCAGCTCGCCCGAGCGGTTGAGCAGGTGTTTGAAGCCGCGGTCGTGCAGGGTCGCGTCGGCGGGCGGTGCCCACGCGCGGTGCGTGCGGGGGTCACGCTGCGACTCAAAGGCGTCGGCCGTGGCCTCGGCCAGGCTGATGCTGATGCTCGCCGCGACCTTCTCGACGCCAGCGCCCTGACACCGGGCTTCGGCCTCGGCCAGGAACGCCTCGGCGGCGGACATGTCGGCGAGCATCTGCCACATGTCAGGCGGCTCCGGACTGGGCGACGGGCGCGACGCAGGGCGCCGGACGGAAGATGTGCGCCACAGGGTTTCCCGGGAAGTCGGCGT
>CAYNPF010000461.1:0-1801 GCA_964398895.1 uncultured bacterium | reverse complement strand
TTCGAGGCCAAGGTGGTCGGCACCGATCCCGAGAACGACCTCGCGGTACTGAAGATCGACGGCAACGACCTGCCGGTGCTGCCGCTGGGCGACTCCGACCAGCTCCGCATCGGCGACTGGGCCATCGCCATCGGCAACCCGCTCGGCGAACTGCGCGGCTCGGTCACGGTGGGCATCATCAGCGCGCAGGGCCGTTCGACCCTGAACATCTTCGGCGGCACGCCCGCCTTCCAGGACTTCATCCAGACCGACGCCTCGATCAACTTCGGCAACTCCGGCGGACCGCTGTGCAACGTCCACGGCGAGGCGGTCGGCATCAACACCGCCATCAACCCCAACGCCCAGGGCATCGGCTTCGCCATCCCGATCAACCTGGCGAAGCACGTGGCCGAGCAGCTCATCGCCTCGGGTCGCGTGAAGCGCGCCTGGATGGGCGTCAGCCTGGCCGAGCTCACGCCCGAGCTGGCCGACGGCTTCGGCCTCCAGGATCGGCGCGGCGTGCTGGTGCAGGAGGTGATCGAGGGGCAGCCGGCGCAGCGGGCGGGGCTGAAGCGCAACGATGTCATCGTCGAGCTGAACGGCGAGCCGGTCACCGAGATGCAGAAGTTCCGCATCCGCATCGCCGACATGCCGGTGGGCAGCCGGGTGCAGCTCGTGGTGCTGCGCGACGGCAAGCGGGTGCCGATCACCCTGACGCTGGCCGAGCGCACCGACGAGACGGTGGCCCAGGTGGCGCCGAACGGCGGCGGCGACGCCGCGAGCCTGGGCGGCCTGCGCGTGCGCGACCTGACGGCGGCGGAGCGCGACGGGGCCGGGGTGAGCGCGGGCGTGGTGGTGACCGACGTCCGCGACGGCGGCGCGGCCGAGGACGCCGGGCTGCAGCCGGGCGATCTCATCGAGGAGGTCGGCGGCAAGCCGGTGTCCACCAGCGCGGCCTTTGGTCGGGCCCTGCGCGAGGCCAAGGCCGCCGGCAAGCGCAACGCCGTCCTGCTCGTGACCCGGGACGGGGTGACGCGGTACGTTCCACTGCGGCTCGAGTAGGTCGGCGGCCGATAACCCGGGGGACGGGCGCACGCCCGTCCCCGGGCCGATCCCCGTGACCAGGGAGGGTACGACCACGAACCGCGTTCCCCGCCGCCGGGCGGCGCCCGCCGCCGCGCTGCTGTTCACCGTCGTCGCCGGCCTCGTGCTGCTCGCGGCCGGTCCGGCGCGGGCGGCGCGGGGCGTGTTCCTCACCGGCCTGCGCTCCTGGTCGGCGCCCGCCTCGACCCGCATCGTCTTCGACTTCTCGGCGCCGGTCGAGCCGGTCGCACCCGATTCGGGGCGCGCCCGCGCGCTGGTGGTGAGCCTGCCCGGGCAGCTGCTGGCCTGCGCGGCCGGCGTGCCCGAGGTGCTCGGCGTCCGCGACGGGCTCGTGGACTCGGTGGTGGTGGCGGCCGACAAGCACGTCTCCCGCCTGCAACTGTGGATGCGGGACAGCACGCGATTCCACGTCTTCACCCTGCGGGCCGACGGCGACAAGCCGTTCCGGATCGTCGTGGACCTGGCGCGTACCGGCGCGACGGTCGCGACGGGTCCGGCGCCGCCGGCCGCGACGCCGACCGCGCCCAAGCGCGAGCTGGTGGTGGCGGTGGACGCCGGCCACGGCGGCGAGGACGTCGGGGCGCGCGGCGCCGGCGGCGTGCTGGAGAAGAACGTGAACCTGGCCACGGCGCTGGCGCTGGCCGCGGAGCTGAACCGCATCGCCGGCATCCGTGCGGTGCTGACGCGCGACCAGGACGTCTTCATCCCGCTGCACGAG
>CAYNPF010000460.1:0-1805 GCA_964398895.1 uncultured bacterium | reverse complement strand
GGTGTACGAACTGGACACCGGCTTTCGCCGGTGTGACAGCACAAGCAGTCGCTTCCCGGCGCAACGACAGCGCCGATGCAACCAAAAGTAATCACTGAAAGACACGGAGCCCGCATGATCCGCCGCCTCATTCAACTCGTTGCCACCGTCGCCCTCGCCACGGCCGCCTCGCTCGCCACCGCCCAGGAAAAGACCGGCGACTACCCGCTCGGCGCCGGCGACACCCTCCGTGTCCAGGTCTTCCAGAACCCCGACCTCACGATCGAAACGCGCGTCTCCGAAAGCGGCACCATCACCTACCCGCTGATCGGCAGCGTCGAGCTCGGCGGGCTGGCCATCGCCGCCGCCGAAAAGAAGATCGCCACCGCCCTCAAGGACGGCGGCTTCGTGCAGCAGCCGCAGGTCAACATCGTCCTCATCCAGATGCGCGGCAACCAGGTCGCCGTGCTCGGGCAGGTGAACCGCCCCGGCCGCTTCCCGCTCGAAACCACCAACACCCGCGTCAGCGACATGCTCGCCGCGGCCGGCGGCGCCACCCCCGGCGGCGACGACGTCGCCATCGTCACCGGCGTGCGCAACGGCAAGCCCTTCCGCAAGACGGTCGACATCCCCGCCCTCTACCTCAACGAAGGCTCCGTCGACGACATCCCGCTCCAGGGTGGCGACGCCATCTACGTCCACCGCGCCCCCGTCTTCTACATCTACGGCGAAGCCCAGCGCCCCGGCTCCTACCGCATCGAGCGCGGCATGACCGTCATGCAGGCCCTCGCCCTCGGCGGCGGCCCCACCGCCCGCGGCAGCGAATGGCGCCTCCGCCTGCACCGCAAGACCGGCACCGGCCGCATCGACCAGCTCTCGCCCGACATGACCGAACTCGTGCAACCCAACGACGTCATCTACGTCCGCGAAAGCCTGTTCTAAGGCAGCGAAGGAACCCGCCCCATGACCCTGCAACAGTTCCTGCTCATCCTGCGCGCCCGCGCGCGGATCGCGCTTTACGTCTTCCTCGGCACCGTGCTGACCACGCTCGTCGTCAGCCTGATCATGCCCAAGCAATACACCGCCAGCACGGCCGTCGTCATCGACGTCAAGTCGCCCGACCCCGTCGCCGGCATGGTGCTGCCCGGCCTGATGACCCCCGGCTACATGGCCACCCAGGTCGACATCATCAACAGCGACCGCGTCGCCCAGCGCGTCGTCAAGCTGCTCAAGCTCGACGAGAACCCCACCATCAAGGAGCAGTGGCAGGACGCCACCGAAGGCAAGGGCAGCCTCACCGTCTGGCTGGGCAACCTGCTGCAGAAGAAGCTCGACGTGAAGCCCTCGCGCGAGAGCAACGTCATCAACATCAACTTCAGCGGTGCCGACCCCGGCTTCGCGGCCGGCCCGCGACGTGGTCGCCAGCGGCTTTGCTGCGGCCATCGCCAACGCCTTCGCCCGTGCCTACGTCGATGTGAACCTCGAACTCAAGGTCGAGCCCGCGCGCCAGTACGCCGCCTGGTTCGACGAGCAGGTACGCCAGCACCGCGACAAGCTCGAAGCCGCGCAGGCCGCGCTCTCCGCCTGGCAGCAGAAGACCGGCATCGTCGCCACCGACGAGCGCCTCGACTACGAAACCGCCAAGCTGAACGAAATCTCCACCCAGCTCACCATCGCCCAGGGGCAGACCGCCGACAGCGCCAGCAAGCAGAAATCCGCCGGTGGGTCCGAGACCCTCGCCGAAGTGATGCAGAACCCGCTGATCAACCAGCTCAAGGCCGATCTCGCCCGCCTCGAAGCCAAGCAGCAGGAAAGCAACGTCAACC
>CAYNPF010000459.1:0-1805 GCA_964398895.1 uncultured bacterium | reverse complement strand
CGCCGGCTGGCTGGGCGACTTCGGCAAGCGGAGTATCATTGGTTACAAGGGTCGCTCGGACTTCAACCATGATGGGTCCATCGCCGGCAACGACCTGTCCCTGTGGATGAAGCGCTTCAGCACCGGCCAATCGTCCCAGAGCTGCGGTGCACTCTGCCCGTAGGAACGGGCACCCTCGCGCCGGTCCGGGAACCCGGCGCGACTTCGTACGACACCGATACTCCCCCAATGAAACACCCTCACCTCCGGAGGTCGTCGTGAAGAAGCTCTTCCTCGTTACGGGCCTTGCTCTCAGCCTGGCGGCCACAGCCGCGTGGGGCGGCCCCGGGCCCCCGTGGATCGATCCGGCGCACTGCATCGTCCCGGTGTTCATTGACCTCGTCGGCTGCAGGGACGGAGTGGTGGATCCGTACGGGGCGTTCACCGTGACCGTCAACAGTGCCGGCGGCTTCCCCATTCCCGGCTGCGAGGTCGAGATCGTGTTTGCCTCCGACCTGAGGGTCTACTCCGCGGTACCCGGCGCGACGGTGGATTGCGACGAGAACTCCGTGTCCGCGCTCAGCGACTGGGACGGCAAGGTGACCTTCGACATTGCCGGAGCCACGATCAACACCAACGGCGTCGCCACGGGCTCGGGCAGCAACGGTGCGACGATCCAGGCCTGCGGCTTCACGCTCGGCTACGCCACCGTCGCCGTCTACGATGAGAACGGAGCGGTGGGGGTGCGGGGCGTGAACTCGGCCGACCTGGCCGGCTGGCTGGGCGACTTCAGCCGACAGGGCACCATTGGCTACAAGGGTCGCTCGGACTTCAACCACGACGGGGCCATCGCCAGCAACGACCTGGCCCTGTGGCTGAAGCGCTTCGGCGGCGGCCAATCGTCCCAGAGCTGCGGCACGCTCTGCCCGTAGGAACGGGCACCCCGGCGCGCCGGCCGGCCCCGACTTCGATCCGGCGTCGAGACCAAGAACCGCCGCCCCGCGCCGGCCGGTACTCCCGGCGCGCACCCGTGACCGCTCAGCTCCCGCGCGTCTCCCCGCGGCCCAGCTTCCGGTACAGCGCGGTGCGCGAGATTCCCAGCGCCCGCGCGGTGCGGCTCAGGTTGCCGCCGTGCTCGGCCATGGTCCGCAGGATGCGCTCGTGCTCCTGCTCGGCCAGCGAGCGCTTGATGCGCGCGCGATGTTCGCGCAGCGAGCCGGACGCGCCGGCGATCACGGGCACCGGCGGCTCGAACTCGCCGCGCGAGGCGGGTGACACCAGGATCTCCGCCGGCAGGCCGTCCACGCCGATGCGGCCGCGGTTCGGCAGGCTGACCATCTTCTCCACCACGTTCTGGAACTCCCGCATGTTGCCGGGCCAGTCGTAGTTCTGCAGCCGCACGATCACCTCGGGATCCACCGGCACCGCCGCCACGCCGAGGCGGTGGCAGAGCCGTTCGTGGAAGGTCCGGAACATCAGCGGGATGTCCTCCCGCAGCTCGCGCAGCGGCGGCAGCGTGATCGAGAACACGTTGAGCCGGTAGTAGAGATCCTGGCGGAAGTTGCCGCGTGCGATCTCCTGCGCCAGGTCCTTGTTGGTGGCCCCGATGATGCGCACGTCCACCAGCATGGTGCGGCTGCCGCCGATGCGGGTGATCGCGCGGTCCTGCAGCACGCGCAGCAGCGAGACCTGCTGGTCGAGCGGCATGTCGCCGATCTCGTCGAGGAACAGCGTGCCGCCGGCGGCCAGCTCGAACTTGCCCGGGCGCCCGCGGCGCGACGCGCCGGTGAACGCCCCCTCGTCGTAGCCGAACAGCTCGCTGCCCA
>CAYNPF010000458.1:0-1806 GCA_964398895.1 uncultured bacterium | reverse complement strand
CCGCCGGCTCATTCCCCCCGACCAGAACACCACCGACAGCCCCGCCTCGCACGCCGTCTGCGCCACCCCGGCCATGAGCGAGGTCTTGCCGACCCCCGTGTTCGCGCCGACCAGCACCAGCTCCCCGGCCTCGATCCCCCCCATCGCCTGGTCGACTGCCCCGAGCCCGAGCCACACCCGCCGGTCTTCCACCTCGCCCCGGGCGATCGCCCGCAGCCGCCCCAGCTCTTCGATCGCCGCCGCTCCGAGGTCGACCTCCGCCGCGTCCCGCCCGTCGTGCACCCCGAGCAACCGATCCGCCGCCCAATCGAAGTCCTCCGCCGCCGGAACCTCCTCCGCCACGGCCCGCGCCAACAGCTCCTGGCTGAGTGTGAGGAGCTGCCGCTTGCGCGCCGCCTCGAGGACCAGCTCCGCGTAGGCCTCGACGTGCGCCACGTCCGCCAGCGCCTCGACCAGCCCCGAGAGGTACGTGAGCCCTCCTGCCGCGACCAGCTCCCCGCACGCCGTGAGCGAGGCCGCCAGCGTGACGATGTCAACCCCGCCGCCGTTGACCCCCATGTCGAGCAGCCGGGCCCAGATCGTCCGATGCGCCTCGACGTAGAACGACTCGCGCCGGAGCCCCGTGTCGATGGCCCGCAACAGCGCCGTCTCCGAGACCAGGCACGCCCCGAGCACCGCCCGCTCCGCCGCCGGGTTGGCGGGGATCCGCAGCGGCGTGACGGTCGCCAGCGTGTCGGCGGGGCGAGGGGTGGCCTGTGCGCTCATCGCCGATCCCCATCGAGGGGCGCTGGGTCCTCACACCTGATCACGTCAACGGCCAACATGACCTGCACCGACACGACCACACGCACGAGCGCGACCCGGTTTCCAAACTTCTCTAGCGCCTCGGCGGCGACCTGCTCCAACAGTCCGAGCTCTGCGGTGAGCGACGCACCCTGCTCGACGATCGTCGCCGTCTCCCCGTCCGAAATCTCACGCATCTGCCGCATCAACATGACGCACCGTCCATTTCCGCCTCGTCCGGGAACACAACCTCACGCGGCAGGGTGGCCAGCGCCGCCACACCCTCGTCCCACATCGCCGCCAGCTCGGGGTCGAGCATCGAGAACGCCCGTGTGCCGGCCGCCAAGTGGAAGAGCGCGAGCACCCGCAGCACCCGCAACAGGTCGCGGTGCTCCCGGTCGGCCTGCAGCGCGTACTGGAATGCGTCGAGCAGCTCTTCCCGCAGGTCGCGGCGCGCGTCCCGCCCGTTCCATGTGCGCAGCGGCTGACCGTAGCGCCGAAGCCCTTCCTCCTGTCGCTCGGCAAGCAGGCGTGGCAGCATCTGCACCGAGATCGCGTTGATGTCTGTTTGCCCGCCGAATGGCATCGGTTGCTCGCTCACTGCACACCTCCGATGTTGACGGCAAGCGCCGTCGCCATGGGTCGCACCCAGATGGGCGTGGCCGACAGCTCCCATGTCTCGCCGGACCAGGCGAGCAGCAGGGCGTGCGCCATCACACTGGCGATCGCCTCGGCCGACGGTGGAGGCACCGCGTTGCCGATGCGCTCCCGGTGCCTGGTGTCGCTCCCTCCGTCGAGATCGAGCAACTCGCCGGGGTCCACAAGGCCCTGCAGCGCGGCCAGTTCGAGCGTCGTGAATGGACGGTGCCACGTGCCGTCAAGCGCGCGAATCACTGCCACCAGCCGGTCACCCGCGTCCGGGAGACGTGGATCGGCCACGCTGTGGGCGCCGTTGTCCTGGTGTGCACTCGCGGTCACGGCCCCGGCCGGATCGTCCGACGCGAGGCAGGCGGAGACGGCGGC
>CAYNPF010000457.1:0-1807 GCA_964398895.1 uncultured bacterium | reverse complement strand
GAGATGAGCGGCAGGGGCAGGCCGGTCACCGGCGCCCAGCCGATGGTCATCAGGATGTTCACCATGACGTGGTAGAACAACGCGGTCACCACCCCCACGGCCAGCAGGCTGGCGAAGCCGCTGCGCGCCACCAGCGCCAGGCGCAGCCCGCGCAGCATGAGCAGGCCGAAGAGTAACACCACCACCGTCGTCCCCAGCAACCCGAACTCCTCCCCCACGACCGAGAAGACGAAGTCAGTGTGCCGCATGGGCAGGAAGGCGAGCGCCTTCTGGGTGCCCCGCAGGTAGCCGGTACCGGTGATGCCGCCGGAGCCGATCGCGATGCGCGACTGGATCACCTGGTAGCCGGTCCGGTACGGATCGCTGCCGGGGTTCAGGAAGGTCTCGATGCGCCGCTGCTGGTAGTCGTGCAGGTGATTCCAGATGTGCGGCAGCGCGTAGCCGACGCCGGCGTTGATCGTCAGCACCACCAGCAACGTGCCCAGGCGCGGCCGGACCAGGGCCAGCAGGCCGACCACCATGGCGGCCGACCACCAGATCGTGCCGGTGAGGAAGAACAGCGCCACGTTGAACACCGGCGACAGCCCGACGGCGAGCTGGCGCAGCGGCATTCCCGCCCAGAAGAACATGACCACCAGGATCACCGGGAAGGTCAGCGAGGTGCCGAGGTCCGGCTCCTTGGCCACCAGCGCGAAGGGGATCAGGGCGACGATCAGCGCCGGGAACCACTGCGTGAAGCGGCGCAGGTCGAGCTTCTCCTGGTCGAAGCGCCGGGCCAGCACCAGCACCGTGGCCACCTTGGCCAGCTCCGAGGGCTGGAAGCGCAGCGGCCCGAGGTCGAGCCAGCGCCGCGCGCCCATGGCGCTGCTGCCCATGACCAGCACCAGCACCAGCAGGACCAGCGAGAGAGCGTAGAGCGGCCAGGCCAGCGCGTCGTAGGCGCGGTAGTGCACCGTGGCCACCACCCAGCCGACCAGGAAGGCGATCACCGCCCAGACGAGCTGGCGGACCCACAGCCCGTGGTGGACACCGGGGATCGAGGTGGCGCTGTAGACCGTGAACAGCCCGATCCCCACGAGCAGCAGGGCCGCGGTGAGCAACGGCAGGTCGAGCAGCGGCAGCCGCACCTTCCACCTAGTCACCTTCCACCACCTCCGAGTCGGGCGGGGCCGTCGGCGCAGCCGCCGCGGCCGCGCGGGGCGCGGCCGGTCGTTGCAGCGAGTCGGGCAGGAACATGCGACGCAGCAGCACGCCGGCGCGGGGCGCCGCGACGCTGCCCCCGTGCCCGGCATTCTCGACCACCACCGCCACCGCCACCACCGGCGAGTCGGCCGGCGCGAAGCAGACGAAGAGCGCGTGGTCCTGGCCGTGCGGGTTCTGGGCCGTGCCCGTCTTGCCGGCCACGCGCACCCCGGGCACGCGAGCGCCGCCGCCGGTTCCCGCGCTCACCGCCAGCTCCATGGCCTCGCGCACCGCCCCCCACATCGCCGGATCGGCGGTGATGCCCGGCTGCACCGGCCGCTCCGGGCGGAAGAGCTGGCCGCGTCCGACGCGTTGCACCAGGTGCGGGCGCAGCGGACGCCCCTGGCTCGCCACCTCCGCGGCCACCAGCGCCATCTGCAGCGGCGTCAGCAGCAGCTCGCCCTGGCCGATGGCCAGGTTGAGCAGCAGCCCCGAACGCCAGCGCCCCGGGCCCCAGCGCCGGTCGTAGTAGGCCGCCGTGGGCACCAGGCCGCGGGCCTCCTGGGGCAGGTCCACGCCGGTGCGCGCCCCCAGGCCGAAGGCGCGCGCCGTCTCGCTGAGCGCG
>CAYNPF010000456.1:0-1809 GCA_964398895.1 uncultured bacterium | reverse complement strand
ATGCTCGCGGACGGCTACTCCGTCGTCCTCGCGAGCGGCGTCGTGGAGATCCTGCAGAACCCCAAGTCCGGCAGTATCGCCGGCATCTACACGCAGGACGCGATGGCAGACAGCCTCGTGATCTCGCTCGACGGACCCAAGGTCCTCAACGTCTTCACCGGTCCGAGCCTCGCGCCGGGCACCACGAGCTTCACCGACGCGGACAAGGCGAAGCTGGACGGCATCGCGCCCAACGCGCAGAGCGTCCCGGAGAACCGGCTCATCCCGCCCGGCGGCAACCAGGGCAGCGTCCTGACCAAGCTCTCCTCCGGCGTGGACTACGTCGTCGGCTGGGCCCAGCCTTCCGGAGGTGGCGGCGGAGGCGGCGGCATCGACCCGACCGGGATCCCGGACGGCTACGTCCCCACCGCGAACGGCGCAGACGGCTGGGACTGGGAACCGGCCGACCCGGTGTCGATCAGTGCCGACATCATCGTCGACTCCGCCAGCAAGGTCATGATGACCCCGGCGGAGCGCTCGAAGCTCGGCAGCCTCGCGTACCCTCCGACGTGGGCCCAGCTCACCGGCAAGCCCGCGTTCGGCACGGCCAGCCTGCTCAACACCAACCAGGTGCTGCAGCCGGGCGGCGTGAACGCCGCGACGGACGTCACGGCTGGCGTCCTCAACAACGCTCGTGTGCCGAAGGTCGGCGCGCTCCTCGGGCAGAGCGTCGGCACTGCTGCACCCACGGGTGGAGCGGACGGCGACTGGTACATCCAGTACACCCCGTGAGGTAGGCATGGCCGACGTAATCACCTACGCGCGACCGTCCTCCCCGACTGTCAGCTTCTACTGCGAGTACGAGTGGGTTCAGCACTCGGACGCAGTGAGCAACTACTCCTGGGTTCGCGTCCGCCTACGCGCGGTCAACATGGGCAACAGCTCGACCGTGTACGGCAACAGCGGTCAGCAGCACTGGTGGGACAACCGCGGCAACAGTGGCTCGCACGGCCCGGTCTCCCCGTTCATCCCGAGCGGGTACGCGTACGGCGCGCAGCGCTGGCGCGACGAGTGGAACTACAACGTGTACCACGACGCCAACGGCAACGGGCAGATGCAGTTCGGCATGCAGGTCGAGATGCCCGACAACACGAGCGTCTTCAGCGCGGTGTCGGCGATCTACGACCTGCCGCGCATCCCGCTCGTTCCATACACTCCGGGGCAGCCGAACGTCGGCACGGTCACGACCAGCAGCATCGCGCTCTCCTGGGCTAACGGAGCTCGAGGCCACGCTGACACGGACCAGGTGCTCCTCCGTCGCTACGACGGCTCGAGCCCCACAGGCTCCTACGCGGATATCGTCCTCGGCGCGAGCGTCACGAGCCACACGAACACCGGCCTGCCGCGCGGCACGACCTACACCTACGTCGTCTACAACCACAACAGCGACGGCTACTCGGCGCAGGGTCCGGCGCGCACCGTCACGACGCTACACACTGTCCCGGACAAGCCGCCGACCCCGACTGCCGGCACGGTCACCAAGGATAGCATCGTCGTCGGCGCAACGAACCCGACCTACGTCGGGGCCGCGGCAACGGCCCGCGAGGTCCAGCTCTCGACGGACAACACGTTCGCCACCGTCACGGCCACCGACACTGTGCTCGCGACGGGCAACCGCACGTTCTCGAGCCTGGCCCGCTACACGCAGTACTACGTGCGGCAGCGCCTCACGAACGCGATCGGCGTCAGCGAGTGGAGCGACATCCTCGCTGTCCGCACGCTGGCCGACGTGCCGGCGGAGCTGCCGATCGCCAGCGGCGAGCACCGGCC
>CAYNPF010000455.1:0-1823 GCA_964398895.1 uncultured bacterium | reverse complement strand
GCCCCGATCTTCATGAAGGTGGACAGGTAGTCGCGCGGCGCCAGCAGCAGCCACACCGGCAGCACCGAGGCGATGAAGCCGTAGACCATGAGCGCCAGGCCGATGTTGCGGTCGGTGTGGATGAAGAAGCGCGCCAGGCTCGAGTTGTGGACCCAGGCGCCGCCGGCCAGGGCGAGCAGGAGCAGCAGCACCCCGGCGATGGTGGCGCCGCGGATCGAGCCGGGGCGGAGCTTGAACGACCAGATGCCCATGCCCATGGCGATGGGGATGGTGCAGAGGATCGAGAACACGCCCCAGGCGCTGCCCTTGAGCGAGTTGACGATCACCAGCGCCATCGCCGCCAGCGCCACGGTCATCACGAAGATGATGGCGATGGCGGTGGCGGTGGCGGTCACGCGGCCGACCTGCTCGCGGGCGATGTTGGCGAGCGAGCGGCCGCCGCTGCGCACCGAGGCCACCAGCACGATGAAGTCGTGCACGCCGCCGGCCAGCACGGAGCCGGCCAGCAGCCAGAGGAAGCCCGGCAGGTAGCCGAACTGCGCGGCCAGCACCGGGCCGATGAGCGGGCCGGCGCCGGCGATGGCGGCGAAGTGGTGGCCGAAGAGGACCAGCGGGTGCATGGGCATGTAGTCGTGCCCGTCGCGCTGGGTGTGGGCGGGGGTGGCGCGCAGGTCGTCCACCACGGCCACCTTCGCGGCGAGGAACGCCCCGTAGAAGCGGTAGCCGAGGATCATGACGAGAGCGGCGCAGATCACGAGATAGAGGGCAGGCACGGTGCCTCCGGCGGCCGCCCGCGGGCGGCGGGACATCGGGACATGGCGACGGGCCCCCTTCCGTGAATCCCGGGGCCCGCGAGTGGACTGTAGACCCGCGCCGCCGGTCGCGTCACGTCCGACCCGCCGCCGGGGTTGGCGGGCCGCCGCACCCATGCTACGGTTCCCGGCTCATGTCCGAGACTCCACGCCCCGAGTCCGTCGGCGACGACGACGGCATCCAGCGCGAAGCGGTGCGGCGCTCGCTGTCGGCGCTGGGCACGCTGCCCAGCGAGTCGTTCCAGTCGGACGCCAACCTCAACGACCTGCTGCGTTCCGCCACCCGCCACGTGCGCCGGCTGGTGGACTGCCGGCTGGTGCGCATCTGGGTGGCGCGGCACGACGGCCGCCGCCTGGTGGCGCGGGTCTTCGACGAGGACCGCGGCGGGTTGGCCACCGTGCTGCGCCGCACCAGCGGCGAGGGCCTGGCCGGCTGGTCCATCGCCCGCGAGCGCTCGCTGCGGCTCGGCCCCGGCGAGCCGCCGCCGCCCGACCTCGAGGGCGAGACCGAGCCGTTCCAGTCGGCGCTGGTGATCCCGCTGTTCCGGCGCGGCGAGGTGTTCGGCGCCATCGAGTGTCTGGACCGCCGGGGCGGGGCGTTCAGCGACGCCGACTTCGACCATCTCGACGTGGCCGCCGAGCACGTCGCCTTCGCGCTCGACAACGCCCTGCTCTTCGAGGAGACGGAGCGGCGCGCGCTCGAGAAGGAGGTGCTGCTCGAGGCGGCCAAGAGCCTGTCGGCACCGCTCGACCTCGACGAGCTGCTCGAGGCCATCTTCCGCACCCTGCGGCAGGTGGTGCAGTACGACGCGGCGGCCATCTACCTGGTGAACCGCACCACCCAGCGGCTCGAGCTGGTGCGCGATACGGGCTACCCCGAGGGCTCGGAGGAGGCGTTCCGTCTCTCGGTGGGTGAGGGCATCGTCGGCTGGGTGGCCAAGACCGGCGAGCCGGTGATCGTCCCCGACGTGCGCGAGGATCGCCGCTACGTCAGCGCCCGGGCCTCGACGC
>CAYNPF010000454.1:0-1833 GCA_964398895.1 uncultured bacterium | reverse complement strand
AGGCCACCGGCGGGCGCTACTTCCGCTCCGAGAGCGTCAACCTCGACGCGCTGGTGCAGGCGCTCGACCAGATGCAGAAGAAGCAGATCGCCGGCGGCGAGTACGTCGAGTACGAGGAGCACTACCAGGCGTTCCTGCTGATCGCCTTCCTGCTGACCCTGGCCGGCCTCCTGCTCGGCGACCGCCGCGGCGCCTGGTTCGGGCGCGGCGCGCTGCCGCGGCTGCGCCGGCGCCGTGCGCCCGGCGCGGGCGGCGCGACGGCCGTGCTGCTGGCGCTGGCGCTCGCCGCCACGCCGGCCCGGGCCGGCGTCGGCCCGCTGATGCGCCAGGGACTGCACCTCGAGCGCCAGGGCAAGTTCGCGGAGGCCCTGCGCCGCTACCAGGACGCGCTGGTGCTCGAGCCCGACAACGAGCGCATCCACTACGACCAGGGCCGCGCGCTCTACCGGCTGAACAAGCAACCGGAGGCGATCGCCGAGTTCCAGCTCGGCCTGCTCTCGAAGTCGCGCCGGCTCCGGGCGCGGAGCCTCTACAACATCGGCAACGCCCAGTTCCGCCAGGGCCAGCTCGACGCCGCCATCGCCTCCTACTCGCAGGCGCTGCTGCTGCAGCCGGGGGATCGCGAGGCCCAGCACAACCTCGAGTTCTGCTGGAAGATGAAGGAGCAGCCGCCCGACACCAGCCGCAAGCAACCGCAGCAACAGCCGCAGCAGCAGCCGCAGCCGCAGCAGCGCCAGCCGCAGTCCGCGCCGGCGCAGGCGCGCCCGGGCGAGATCAGCCGCGACCAGGCGGACCGCATGCTCCAGGCCCTGCAGGGACGCGAGCGCGAGGACATGAAGAAGAAGCAGCAGCGCTCGGGCCCGCCGGCGGCCGGCGGCAAGGACTGGTGATGCCCGCGGCGCGGCCCCGCAGCGCGCGCGGCGCGGTCCCGGGCCGGCGGCGGACAGGCGGCCCGGCCTCGTGTATGGTCGCGGCCATGCGCGGACTCCCGCTCCTGCTCGCCCTCCTGCTGCTGCCGGCGTCGGCCGTGGCCGCCGAGCTGCAGTTCTCGGCGGCGGTGGATCGCACCACCGTCGGCCTGGGCGAGCAGTTCCAGCTCGACCTGACGGTGCAGGGCGAGGACATGGCTTCGGTGCCGCGGCCCAGCCTGCCGGCGCTGCCGGACTTCGCCATCCTCGGCAGTTCCTCCTCGCAGTCCACCAACATCTCGTTCATCAACGGCCAGATGAAGAAGCAGGCCTCGGTGGACTTCGTCTACGCCCTGGCGGCGCGCAAGCTCGGCCGGCTGGTGATCCCGCCCTGCCGGCTGACCTACCAAGGTCGCGAGTACACCACCCAGCCGGTCGAGATCACCGTGGTGAAGGCGGCCCAGGGTGCCGCCCAGCCGGCCACGCCCGCGCCCCCGGGCGCGCGCGGGCGCGGCGGCGACGTGTCGCTCGACGGCAACCTCTTCCTGCTCGCCACGCCCAGCCGGCGCACGGTCTACGTCGGCGAGCCGGTCCTGCTCGACATCGCGCTCTACTCCCGCGTCCGCCTCACGAACGGCGGCTGGGCCGACGTGCCGAGCTTCGACGGCTTCTGGGCGGAGAAGATCTACGACGCCGACCGCTTCGACTTCCACCGCGCCAACTACCAGGGCAAGGCCTTTGACGTGGCGCGGCTCAAGACGGTGGCGCTCTCCCCCATCTCGTCGGGCAACGTCACGGTGAAACCGATGGCCTTCAACGCCGTGGTGCTCCGCTCCAGCAACGACTTCTTCGACATGTTCGGCGCGCCGCAGAACGTGCGCCTCGAGTCCAAGCCGGTGACGATCCAGGTCCTGCCCCTGCCCGA
>CAYNPF010000453.1:0-1848 GCA_964398895.1 uncultured bacterium | reverse complement strand
CAGCATCTTCCTCTACGCCAACACCGGGCACGCCCCCTTCGCCGACGTGCGGGTGCGCAAGGCGCTCAGCATGGCGATCGACCGCGACCTGCTCGTGGACGTGGCGCTCTACCGCTACTCGCGGCCGGCCGACGCCACCGGCCTGAGCGACGCCTACGCGGCCTGGCGCGACTCGGGCGCGATCGCCGCCGGCGACTGGGTGCGCTTCGACACCGCCGCCGCCAACCGCCTGCTCGACGCGGCCGGCTGCCGCCGCGGCGCCGACGGCCTGCGCCGCCTGCCCGACGGCCGGCCCTGGCGGCTCGAGGTGCTCGCGGTCTCGGGCTGGTCGGACTGGGTGCGGGCCGCGCAGGTGATCAGCCGCGGGCTCGGGGCGCTGGGCGTGCGCGCCACCGTGCGCACCTACGACTTCAGCGCCTGGTTCCAGCGCGTGCAGGCCGGCGACTTCGACCTCAGCCTCGGCTGGTCGTTCGAGGGCCCGACCCCGTACCTCTTCTACCGCTGGCTGATGTCCTCGGCGACGGTGAAGCCGGTCGGCGAGGCCTCGATGGGCAACTGGCACCGCTACGGCAGCCCGGCGGCCGACCGCGCGCTGGCCGCCTTCGAGCGCGAGGCCGACCCGGCCCGCCAGCACGCCCTGGCCGACACGCTGCAGCGCATCTTCGTCGCCGAGGCGCCGGCCATCCCGCTCTATCCCAACCCGTCGTGGGCCGAGTACAGCACGGCGCGCTTCCGCGGCTTCCCCTCGCGGGAGCATCCCTACGCCGACCCGTCCCCGAACAAGTTCGACCGCGGCGAGTGCCTGCTGGTGCTGCTGGCGCTCGAGCCGAAGCCGGAGGCCCGGTGAGATTCCTGTTGCGCCGCCTGGGCTTCTACCTGCTCTCCGCCTGGGTGGCGCTGACCATCAACTTCCTCCTGCCGCGCCTGATGCCCGGCGACCCGGCCACCGCGCTGTTCGCGCGCTTCCGCGGCCGGCTCGGGCCCGAGGCGATGGCGGCGCTGCGCGAGACCTTCGGGCTGACGCCGGCGCCGCTGTGGCGGCAGTACCTCACCTCGATGGGCCACGTGCTGCGCGGCGACCTCGGCATCTCGGTCGCCTACTTCCCGGCCCCGGTCGCCTCGGTGATCGGCACCGGCCTGGTCTGGACCCTCTTCCTCGCCGGCTCGGCGGTGCTGATCAGCTTCGCCATCGGCACCGCGCTCGGCGCCGTCGCCGCCTGGTGGCGGCGCGGCTGGGTGGACACCTGGCTGCCGGCGATCCTGGTCTTCGCCGGGGCGTTCCCCTACTTCTGGCTGGCCATGGTGGCGCTCTACGTCTTCGGCTTCGGACTGGGCTGGTTCCCGCTCGGCCACGCCTACTCCGACGATCTCACCCCGGCCTTCTCGCTGGTCTTCGTCGCCGACGTGCTGCGTCACGCCGCGCTGCCCATCGCCACCATGGTGCTGGGCACGCTCGGCGGCTGGCTGCTCTCGATGCGCAACACCATGATCACCGTGCTCGGCTCCGACTACGTGAACCTCGCCCGCGCCAAGGGGCTGCCGGCCCGGCAGGTGGCGATGCGCTACGCGGCGCGCAACGCGCTGCTGCCCAGCGTCACCGGGCTGGGCATGTCGCTGGGCTACGTGCTGGGCGGCTCGCTGCTGACCGAGATCGTCTTCTCCTACCCCGGCCAGGGCTACCTGCTGGTGCAGGCGGTCCGCAACCAGGACTACCCCCTCATGCAGGGCATCTTCCTCGTCATCACCCTGGCGGTGCTGGGCGCCAACCTGCTGGTGGACGTGGCCTGCCTGTGGCTCGATCCGCGCATCCGGGAGTCGGCGACGTGAGCGCCGCCGACACCGCCCGCG
>CAYNPF010000452.1:0-1854 GCA_964398895.1 uncultured bacterium | reverse complement strand
GACGCCTCGTCCTCGCCCGGCTCGTCCAGGCCCTCCTCGGGACCGAGCTGCGGGAAGAGGATCACGTCGCGGATCGAGCGCGAGTCGGTGGCCAGCATGACCAGGCGGTCCACGCCGATCCCCACGCCGCCGGTGGGCGGCATGCCGTACTCGAGCGCCCGCACGTAGTCGAGGTCCATCATCTGCGCCTCGTCGTCGCCGCCCGCCCGCCGCTCCATCTGCGCCTCGAAGGCCGCCCGCTGCGCCGTCGGGTCGTTCTGCTCCGAGAAGGCGTTCGCCAGCTCCATGCCGGCGGCGTAGACCTCGAAGCGCTCGACCACGCCGGGCCGCGTCCGGCTCGCCCGCGCCAGCGGCGAGGTCTCCACCGGGAAGTCCACGACGAAGCACGGCCGCGTCAGCCCCGGCTGCACCAGCTCGCTGAACAGCGCGTCGAGCAGGCCGCCCGCGCCGGTGCCGGGCCGCGTGCTCAGACCGCGCGCCGCCGCCAGCCGGCCGAGCTGCGCCTCGTCGAGCGCCGAGACGTCCTCGCCCACCACCCGAGCGACCTCGTCCAGCATGGACAGGCGCGGCCACGGCGGCGTGAAGTCCAGCTCCCGGCCCTGCCAGGTCACCACCCGGCCACCGCACGCCGCCTCCACCGCCGCCCCCACCAGCGCCTCGGTGACGGTCATCATCTCGTGCACGTCGGCGAAGGACTGGTAGAACTCGAGCAGCGTGAACTCCGGGTTGTGCGAGCGATCCATGCCCTCGTTGCGGAAGTCGCGGGCGAACTCGTAGACCCGCTCCAGCCCGCCGACGATCAGCCGCTTCAGGTAGAGCTCGTCGGAGATGCGCAGGTAGAGCCGCATCCCCAGGGCGTTGTGCTCGGTCACGAACGGCCGGGCGAACGCCCCGCCGTAGAGCGGCTGCAACACCGGGGTCTCGACCTCGAGGAAGCCGCGGCCGTCGAGGAAGCCGCGGATCGCCGCGATCATGCGGGCCCGGCGACGGAACACCTCGCGCACCTCGAGGTTCATGAACAGGTCGGCGTAACGCTGGCGGAAGCGCGTCTCCGGGTCCTTGAGCCCGTGCCACTTCTCCGGCAGCGGCCGCAGCGACTTGGCCAGCAGCTCCACCGCCTCCACCCGCACGGTGATCTCGCCGGTGCGGGTGCGGAAGACCACCCCCTCGACGCCCACCCAGTCGCCGACGTCGAGCAGTTCGTAGCGGCGGAACGCCTCGCCCATCACGTCGGCGCGGAAGTAGAGCTGCAACCGGCCGCTGCCGTCGAGCAGGTGCGCGAAGCCGGCCTTGCCGTGCCCGCGCAGGGCGACCAGGCGCCCGGCCACGCGGACCCGCCGGCCCGGCTCGGGCGTGACCTCGTCCCCCCAGCCCAGGATCTCGGCGGCGTGATGGGTCGGCTCGTACCGGTAGGCGTAGGGCTCCACCCCCAGCGCCCGCCACTGGCCGAGCTTCTCTTCCCGCTGGCGCATCAGTTCGTGCAGGGACATGGCGCTCTCCGGGCCCCGACGGGCCGCTCGTGGGTGGACGGGGAAACCGGCCGACTCTAGGGAGCCGCCGCCGGGGCGTCAAGGAAGCGGCGTCGCCGGTCCATCCAGGTCCGCCGCCACCGGCGCGCCCGGGCCGTGCAGCTCCTCGATCGCCAGCTTGCCCGCCGCCGGCTCGATCGCCAGCGGGTACTCCCCGGTGAAGCAGGCGCGGCAGAAGTCCTCGGGCCGTCCCTCGCAGGCCAGCAGACCGGCCAGCGACAGGTAGTCGAGCGAGTCCGCGCCCAGGAAGTCGCGGATCCCCTCCACCGTCCGCTGCGCGGCGATCAGATCGTGCCGCCGCGGCGTGTCAATGCCGTAGTAGCAG
>CAYNPF010000451.1:0-1860 GCA_964398895.1 uncultured bacterium | reverse complement strand
GCGTGGGAGCAGTCGATCCCCGAGGGAGTCTCGGTGTCCACGATCGACGAGGACGCCGCGCGCGGCCTGGCCGTCGAGGCGCCGGTGGACCGGGTCTCGTCGCTGGCCGCGGCGAACGCGACCGGCGGAGCCGTCCTGGTCGACATCCCGGCGAACGCGGAGATCACCGAGCCGGTGTCCCTGACCCTCACGGGCCAGGGGGGCACGGTGTTCGGCCATACGCTGGTGCAGGTGGGGGCGCCGGAACAGCCGCTGCCGGCGGAGCAGCAGCCGCAGCCCTTGCCGAATCTGCTGGAAGGCACGCTGGCGCCCGAAGTCGGCTTCCCGGTCGGGCGGCAGACAGACTTCCCGAATCCGATTGTTCGGCGTGCGCTGCTGCGCGTCACACACTGGCGTTCAAGCTATGACCCGCCGGATCCGCCAGCACCGATGCCGGTCGGTCGGCAGTTGGACTGGCCGAATCCGGTCACCTTTAAGCGGTCGTTGTCGGGGATGGAGTGGGAGCACAACCACTACGTCGATCGCCCCGAATACCTGCTCACGTCGCCCAAGCACGACTGGCAGAACCCGACGCTGCGCAAGTACGTGCAGCAGCCTCAGCCGCTGCCGAACCTGCTGCTCTCAACGCTGTTCACAGTGCCCGCTGCGCCGTTCCGCCAACTTGACTGGCCGAACCCGACCAATGCAAAGCCGCGTATTCAAGGCGAGCCAGTCGCGAACCTGCTGCTGTCCACGCTCTACGTGGTTCCGGTTGCTCCGTTCGAACAAAGCGAGTGGCCGAACCCGACGCTGCGCAAGTACGTCCAGACGCCGCAGCCGCTGCCGAACCTGCTCACGACGCTGTACGCGCCCGCGCCGCCATTCCCTGTCGGTCGGCAACTGGACTTCCAGAACCCGGTTCGCGCGAAGTACACGCAGATCCGCTACGAGATCAGCGGGACGCCACTGCCGAACACCATTCCGGATCCGATAATCCCGCCGACGCCAGAACCGTCGGGATACATCGGCGGTGGCGGTGGCGGTGGCGGCGGCCCTTGGTACAAGGAGTCGCGCAAGCGACCGACCGTCTACGACAAGCTCCGGCAGGACATCAAAGAAGTCGTCATCGACGAACGGATCGTCCGTGACGTTTATGCCGAGCTTATGGCGTCCGAGCAGGCCGCTCCGGAAGCGACCAAGGCGGTCGAGGCCAAGCGCAACGCCACGGGCGAAGTGGATTTCGACGCGCTCTCGCGCGACATGGAGGCCGTGCAGCAGTTGATGGCTGCGGCCAAGGCCGAACAGATCCGGCGAGAGATCGCCGAAGACGACGCAGAGTGGGAGTGGTTCGCATGATCTACGAGTACGAGTGCCAGTGCGGCAACACGTTCGACCGGGTGCTGCCCGTCTCGGAATACAACACGCCTCAGTGGTGCCACTGCGGCCTGCAGGCGAAGAAAATCATCTCGCGGCCCATGCTGGTCAGCGTTCGGCAGGACATCTGCTACGACAGCCCCGTGGATGGCCGTCCGATCACATCCTGGGCGCAGCGCCGCGAAGACCTCGCGCGCAACGGCTGCCAGGAGTATGACCCCGAGATGAGGAAGGACACCGACCGGCGCATCGCCCGCGAGGATGCGGCGCTGGATCGTGCCATTGAAGCGACGGTGGAGGCGGAGATTGAGAAGATGCCGTCGCGCAAGAAAGAGGCGCTGGCGCGTGAGCTCGACGCGGGCGCCACGCCGACGCCTATGCAGGCCCCGCCCATGTTGAAGAGCGTGTCGGTGAGGCTGGGCACGCGCGTCGGCAGGAACGACTGCAGAAGCTCGGTGCCGTAGCTGATCCCGCCGGCGGCCAGCAGCAGCAGCGCGGTGACGCCGA
>CAYNPF010000450.1:0-1861 GCA_964398895.1 uncultured bacterium | reverse complement strand
CCCTACGTGCGCGGCATCTGGTCGAACGCCCTCGACCTGCACCCGCTCGAGTCCGTGTGGATTGACCACGCCTGGAAGCCGGGCGCCAACCCGGCGAGCGAGGCGCGCCCGTGATCCGCTACACCCTGCGCCGGCTCGTCGCCTTCGTGCCCACCCTGTGGCTGATCGCCACGCTCGCCTTCTTCCTCGTGCGCATCGCCCCCGGCGGTCCCTTCCAGTCCGAGCGCGACATCCCGCCCGCCGCGCGCGCCGCGCTCGCCGCCAAGTACGGCCTCGATCGGCCCGTGGCGCAGCAGTACCTCGCCTTCCTCGGCAACGCCGCGCGGCTCGACTTCGGGCCCTCGTACAAGTTCGCCGGTCGCGACGTGCGCGACATCATCCTCGAGGGTTTCCGCGTCTCGGCCGAGCTGGGAGGCTGGGCGCTGCTCTTCGCCCTGCTGGTCGGCATCCCCCTCGGCATCCTCGCCGCCGTGCGCCGCAACACCCTCACCGACGCCGCGGTCATGGGCGTGGCCCTGGCCGGGGTGTCCATCCCCAACTTCGTGCTCGGACCGCTGCTCGTGCTCCTCTTCGCGCTCGGCCTCTACTGGCTGCCGCCCGCGCTGTGGGAGAGCCCGGCCTCGCGCGTGCTGCCCGTGCTGACCCTGGCCGCCGCCTACGTCGCCTACGTCGCACGCCTGACCCGCGCCGGGATGCTCGACGTGCTGCGCCAGGACTTCATCCGCACCGCGCGCGCCAAGGGCCTGTCCGAGCGGCGCGTCGTGCTCGGGCACGCGCTGCGGCTCGGTCTGCTGCCGGTCGTCTCCTACCTCGGGCCGGCGGCGGCGGCGATCGTCATGGGCTCGCTGGTGGTCGAGCAGGTGTTCGCCGTGCCCGGCCTGGGGCGCTACCTCGTGCAGGGCGCGTTCAACCGCGACTACACGCTGGTGACCGGCGTCGTGCTCTTCTACGCCGCGTTCCTGATGACCTTCAACCTGCTCGCCGACCTCGTCCACGCCTGGCTGGACCCGCGGGTGGAGCTGTCGTGAGCGCCGCCGCCCTCGCTCCCGTCGCCATCGCGCCGCGCAGCCTGTGGTCCGACGCCCGTCGCCGCCTCGCGCGCAACCGCGTCGCCGTGGCGGCGGGCGTGTTCCTCGTCGTGATCGCGCTGGCCTGCTTCGGCGCCCCGTGGCTGCCCGGGCTGCCCGATCCCGCGGCGCAGGACCTGGCCCTCGGCGCCGCGCCGCCCTCGGCCGCACACGCGCTCGGCACCGACGAGCTGGGCCGCGACCTGCTCGCCCGCCTGCTCCACGGCGGGCGCATCTCGCTGCTGGTCGGTCTCGTCGGCACGCTGGTCAGCCTGCTGGTGGGCGTGACCTGGGGCGCCGTCGCCGGCTACGCCGGCGGGCGGACCGACGAGGTGATGATGCGCTTCGTGGACGTGCTCTACGCGCTGCCCACGATCTTCCTCGTCATCCTCCTGCTCGTCTTCTTCAGCCGCAGCCTGCTCATGATCTTCGTGGCGCTCGGCCTCGTGCAGTGGCTGACCATGGCCCGCATCGTGCGCGGGCAGGTGCTGTCGCTGAAGCAGCAGACCTACGTCGAGGCGGCGCGGGCGCTGGGCGCCGGCGGGGCCCGCGTGGTGTTCCGGCACATCGTGCCCAACACACTCGGCCCGGTGATCGTCTACGCCACGCTCACCGTGCCGGCGGTGATCCTGCAGGAGGCGTTCCTGTCGTTCCTCGGCCTCGGCGTGCAGCCGCCCGCCGCCTCGTGGGGCACGCTCATCTCCGACGGCGCGCGGGTGATGGCGCTCTTCCCCTGGCTGGTGGTCTTCCCCGGCCTGGCGCTGTCGCTCACCCTGCTGGCCTTCAACTTCCTC
>CAYNPF010000449.1:0-1868 GCA_964398895.1 uncultured bacterium | reverse complement strand
AGTCATCCAGGATCGCGGCGAGCTTCTCCTGCGCCGACTTCTTCTTCCAGTTCTCCGCCTTGCGGCCCTGCTTGTTCGCAGTCGCGTAGAAGACCTTCTCCCAGTCCTTGCCGTAGGTCTTCTTCATGGACACCGCGACATCTTTGGCGTCACCGACGATAGGCATGGCTTAGGTTCCTGAGGCGACGTCGCCGCTGATGATGGGCCCGGCGACATCCACCAGGGCGTACAGGGCGTCCCCTGCGTTCATGAAGATGTTGAGGATCTCGTCAGAGGTACCTGGGGCGCTGCTCCTCGCGAAGATCAGCGCCACGGAAGTCGCTGGGACCGGGACCGCGGGCACGGAGCCGTTGGGCTGCCGCCAGATCCGAAGCGCAGCAGTACCGCCGCCCACGGGATTCGCGATGCGCAGCGAAGTCACCATGGCGCCCCCAGCGGGCGCCGTGTAGAACAGCTGAGGCACCCCGGCGTTCGGGGCCACGCTGAGCCCGGGGATCGGGGTGAAGGTGCGCAGGGCCACGGTCTATCTCCTCCGTCCGAAGATCATGGCGTAGAAGACGGCATCGGGAAGCTCCAGAGTCAGGACGCCGCCGCCGGCGTCGAGAATCTTGGCCTCGCCGATGATGTTCAGCGTGGGCGCCGTGATGGCGGTGCCACCGTTGTTCTGGACGCTAAGCCCGAGCCAGGTCAGGGTGAGATTCGCGCTGAGGGCGCCGCCACCGTTAAGCCCAGTGCCGGTGTTGATGACGCGACTCGTCGGCACCGCACCAACCACAGAAGCATCCAGCACGGCCCAGGCTGCGACGCCGCCGACGCCGGAGACCACGACACGACCTGCACCGGCGGCGGCGGGAAGATCGGCGAGCAGCAGGGCCCGCATCCCCGGGGGCCCCGCTGCTGCGTTCGGCGTGGCCCAGAACAGCGCTGCGGCCTGCGAGGTCGTCAGGCCGTTGTGCTGAGCCTCGGTGAGGTGGTAGTGCTGCGCGGCCTGGCCGCCCTGGAGATCGCTGAGGACTTCGTGCAGGAAGGCACGGCCCCAGGCAGCGCTGACGTAGGAGAGATGGAACCCGGTGTTCTGGTCGAACACCGTGGTCCCCTCTGTTGGGGTCGCGTAGACCCAGGCGGCGCCGCGCCACGTCGCGAGCTGGCCGGCGTGCCCGGCCCAGGCCCCAGCACCAGGTGGAGCCACGAGCCAGCGCTGATCCACCGACGGGGTCAGCGCCGCGGGGTTCGACACCGCGGCGCTGATGACCTGGCCCCACCAGGGCCCGAGCTCCGCAATGAAGCGGCGCACGGCGCGCTGCGTCGTGAGGTCGGCGTCGCCTGCCGGGTCCACGCCAGCCTGAGGGCCCACGAAGGGCGTCGCCCCTGAGGTCCTGACCACAGTGCTCGGCAGCACGGCGTCGTCGATCTGCTTCGTCGGCGACGTCCGGGCGAGCTCGTTGGTGCTGCCCTCGAAGAAGACGGGCTGGACCACTAGGTCTCATCCTCGTCGTCGTTGTCCCGGGTAGCGAAGTAGCCCGCGGCGGCGCCGCCGAGGCCGCCGACTACCGGGGCCAAGCCGACCGCAGCAGGGCCGCCACCGGCCACGGCGTGCCGCCTGGCAAGCTCGCCGCCGAGGCGGAGCCCGAGCTCACCACCGACGCCCGCTGCGGCCCCGGTGAGACTCTTGCGCAGGGTACGTCGCCAGTTCCGGGGACGCCCGCTGAGGAGATCAGCGCCGCCGGCAATCAGGGCGCCGGCGCCGGCGCCCATCCAGGGCAGCTTGAGACCCATGCCAGAGAGGCCGTGGTCAGCTGCAGGGGCAGGAACGGGGTCGCTCATAGGATCACCGCGGGTCCGATCTGGACCAGGAAGTTCGTCGTGGT
>CAYNPF010000448.1:0-1875 GCA_964398895.1 uncultured bacterium | reverse complement strand
CATGAAGCTGAACTACGTCGGCGTCGCCACCAATCTGGGCGGTTTCGGCGTGGTCGGCTTCTCGGCGAAGGTGCTGTCGGTCGGCGACGTGATCGTCACCACCGAGTCCGCCCCCGAGGGGACCGGCGAGATCGCGCAGCCGACCTTCACCGTGCTCGGGCTCACCTGGGCCCGTCAGTTCACCGACCGCGTCCTGTTCGGCGCGACCGGGCAGCTGGTGAACGAGCACGTCATCGAGCAGAGCGCCACCGGCGTGGCCTTCGACTTCGGCTTCCAGTACCTCACCGACTGGCGGGGCCTCAAGCTGGGCATGGTGATGAAGAACTTCGGGCCGGGCATGACCTACGACGGTCCGGGGACGGAGATCAGCCTGCTGCCCGGGGACCAGGATCCCTCCAGCCAGCCGCGCATCTTCACGACCGAGTCGGCGAGCTTCGAGCTGCCCTCGTGCTTCACGATGGCCGCGAGCATGGACGTGCTCAGCGAGACCGCCTACAAGGTCACGGCGCTCGGGGCGCTGCAGAACAACAACTTCTCGGGCAACGCCATCCGCGGCGGTCTGGAGTGGAGCTACCGGGACCTGGTGGCCCTGCGGGCGTCCTACTTCGGCACCTACCGCGGCAACATGAACACCTCCACCGGGGAGGACGAGTCGGCCTTCTCCGGCGGCGACGACCTCTACACGGGCCTCGGACTGGGCGGCGGGTTCAAGGTCCGCACCGGCGAGACCGGCAAGCTGGGCGTGGACTTCTGGCGCCCGGTGCGCGAGGGGTTCTTCGACGACATCTTCGACCTGGGGCTGAAGCTGGCCTTCTAGACCGGCGCTGCGAACGCAACGGCCCGCGGGGAGAACCCCGCGGGCCGTTCGTCGTGGGGGCGGCGCGCGGCGCCGTCAGCGGGCGTACGCGCTCTTGAGCTGTCCCCAGGTCAGCACGTAGGTGGGCTCCGGCCAGGCGGCCTTCGTCACGCGGACCGAGGTGAGGCGCAGCACCGTCCGCCGCGCGGCCGGCTCGATCGCCGGCGGGGTGAGGGCCGTGCTGCCGAGGGTGCCGTCCTCCCACTCGTCAATGTACCAGCGCGTCGAGTCGGACTTGAGGCTCAGGTCGCTGGGGATCAGCGCGGAATCCCCCCGCACCACGTGGAAGGTGGTGTTGCCCGTGACGTTGTAGCTGGCCCCGTCCTCCGTCTGGATCTGCAGGTTCACGCTGGTGGGGACCTCCTTGTGCCACTTCGGGTTCTTGCCCAGCCGGCTGTCGGCCACGGGATAGAGCGTGGGGTCCAGGGCGAGCGTGATGCTCGAGGCCGGCGAGGCGTTGCCGCCGCCCTGGAAGAAGTTCCGGGCCATGCTGAGCTCGTCGTCGCGGGTCCAGGGTGCGTCGCGGTAGCGGTTGCCCGCCGAGTCGCCGCTGGCGAAGACGAACACGTAGTCGGAGGTGAAGAGCTGCTGGTACATGGTGGCGTCGCGGTTGACCCAGCACCAGGCGAACAGCCGCACGATGCCCTGCGGCGAGTCCGGCGTCGGCGGTGGCACGTAGACGCCGGTGGTGGGGGCGATGCGCGGATCGAACGGGTTGAAGCAGCCGGCGAGCCCGAGCAGGAGCAGGGCGGCCAGGCCGGCGAGGCACAGGAACCGACGGGACGTCATGGCCTCATCCTCCCGTGTTGCGGTTCAGCCGCCAGTAGCCGATGGTCCGCCACATCTCGTTGGCGGGATTGACGCCGACGTAGGGAGCGACGCGATCGTCCCAGCGGGTCAGTGCCCATCGGCTGGAGGAGACGCTCGCGAAGTACAGGTCGGCGAAGCCGACGGCGATGAGGAGCGAGTCGGTGGCCGACTCCACGGCCCACACCCGGTACTGGCGGTGCAGGACCCGG
>CAYNPF010000447.1:0-1877 GCA_964398895.1 uncultured bacterium | reverse complement strand
GTGGATCTGCTCGGCCACCCGCTCCGGAGAGGCCACCCAGAACATGCCCCGCTGGCCGCGCACCAGGTCGGTGTCCACGAAGCCCGGCTGCACGTCGGTGACGAAGATGGGCCGGCCGCTGCGCGCCGCGCGGACGGTGAGGGCCTCGAGGTAGTTCGCGGCAAAGGCCTTCGAGGCGCTGTAGGCCGGCGCCGACCGGCTGCCGCGGCGCGAGATCAGCGAGGAGACGCCGACCAGGTGACCGTGGCCGCGCGCCTCGAAGTGGCGCATCGCCACGCCGGCCAGGGCGGCGAAGCCGAGCGCGTTGACGCGGATGGCCGGCTCCTCCCGCTCCCAGGCGAGGTCCGGGTTGACCGCGCCCGTGCCGGCGTTCAGCACCACCAGGTCCACGCCGCCCAGCTCGCCGATCAGCGCCTCGAGCCCCGCCACGGCCACGGGCACGTCGGCGACGTCCATCGCCTTCACCCGCGCGCCGCCGCCGATCTCCGCGCGCAGCGACTCCAGCAGGGCCACACGCCGCCCGGTCAGGCCGAGCGTCCAGCCGGCGCGGGCCAGGCGCAGGGCGAGGGCTCGCCCGATCCCCGAACTGGCCCCGACGACGACGGCGTTGCGTCCCTCGATTCCCTTCCCCATGGAGCACCTCCACGAGCGCGGCCCGGCGCCGTGCGGGGCCGGGCCGCCACTCGAACGTCCCGCGGCGCTACTTCTCCGGGCGGCCGAGGAGGCGGTAGAGCCAGCCGCCCAGCACGCCGCCGACGATGGGAGCGACCCAGAACAGCCAGAGCTGCGACAGCGCCAGCCCGCCGGCGAACAGGGCGACGCCGGTGCTGCGCGCCGGGTTCACCGAGGTGTTCGTGACCGGGATGCTGATCAGGTGGATGAGCGTGAGGCCGAGACCGATGGCGATGGGTGCGAAACCCTTCGGGGCGCGCTCGTCCGTCGAGCCCATGATGATGAGGAGGAAGAAGAGCGTCATCACGATCTCGCACACCAGCGCGGCGAGCAGCGAGTAGTGGCCGGGCGAGTGCTCGCCGTAGCCGTTCGAGGCGAAGCCGCCGACGGCGCTGAAGCCGGCCTGGCCGCTGGCGATGACGAAGAGCACGGCCGCCGCCACGATGCCGCCGAGCACCTGCGCGACGACGTAGGGGACCACCTCCCGACCCGGGAACCGCCCGCCCGCCCACAGGCCGATCGAGACGGCCGGGTTCAGGTGGCAGCCGGAGATGTGGCCGATGGCGAAGGCCATGGTCATCACGGTGAGACCGAAGGCGAGCGCGACGCCGAGCAGGCCGATGCCGAGGTGGACGCCGTCCGGGGTGAGGAACTTCGCCGCGAGCACCGCGCTGCCACAGCCGCCGAGCACGAGCCAGAAGGTCCCGAAGAACTCCGCTCCGAGCTTCTTCATCCCTGCCTCCTTTCGACGCCGGCCCCCGCCACGCGCCGGAAGTGATGCCGCGCGTCCGGGGCCCGGACCCGCCGGCAGCCTAGCACGGGCCCCATCGCGGCCAGCGACCGAATCGGGCGCCGGGACCTTGTCCCGCCGCCGACAACGGCCTGGTCGGCGTCTCGCACCCCGCGCGCGGGGATGGTAGGCTCCGCCCACTTTCCCAACGGATCGGCGTCCGCGCCGCCGGCATCCCGTTCGACGGCCGGGACGCGATCCATGCGACCCAGGGAGGAAGGACGATGAAGCGCCTGTTGGTGTCGGTCGCCCTCGTGGCGGCGTGCGTGAGCGTGACGAGCTGCGGCTCCAAGGACCAGGCGAAGACCGCCGGCGGGGCGCCGCCCGAGAGCACGAAGACGGCCGCCCAGCTCGCCCAGCCGCCGGCCCCGATCGCCGATTCGGCCGTCGAGCAGCTCGACAAGTTCATCACCGA
>CAYNPF010000446.1:0-1881 GCA_964398895.1 uncultured bacterium | reverse complement strand
CGATCGGGTCTTTGGTCTTGCCGTACACGGCCGGACGATAGACGTTGTGGTAGAAGTTAGAGGCGAAGTAGCTCCACGGCACGATGGGCGTGCGCAGCAGCAGGTTCTCCAGCGGCTTGAGCGGGCCCCAGTAGATGAGCTTCTGCCCCCACGAGGCAAAGGTGTTCTCGTTCAGCGAGCCGCGGAAGCCGAAGTTCACGCCGCGGATGTCCTCCCCGACGACCTCGATCTCCTCGGGACGACCGATGCCCAGTCCGTTCTCGTGGGCCAGGCGGATGAACTTCAGGTCGCTCATCGGATCGAAGCCCATCATCTTCGCGGCGATGGCGTCCAGGGCCACGAAGTCGTCCGAGGCGAGGATGTAGTTCTTGATGTGCGGACGCATGCAGCGCGGGCCCGGACCGTCGCCGGCGATGGTGCCGTCCATCACCGCGAACAGGCCGGGGTGGATCTCCTTCTGGATGCGCAGCAGGTCCACCAGCGTCTCGTGGATGACCGAGTGGGTCCAGTGCCGGTTCAGGTTCAGCAGCCCGCCAAAGGCGTTCTTCATCGCCCCGGTGGTGCCGGTGAAGATGTGCGTCTTCATCGTCGGCATCTGGATCACGCTGCGCCCGATCAACGACTTCGGGATCTGGATGCCGAGCTTGTCGAAGACGCGGTCGAGCACCAGCAGCTTGCCGCGGGGCTCGTAGCGCACCCACTCGGTGGGCGGCTCGCTCAGGTACTGGATCGGCACCCGGTAGTGGTCGAGCACCGGTTGCAGGTGGTTGTTGACCGCGCCCTCGCGGCACGACACCACCACGGTGTCGTTCTGCGCCGCGATCAGGTCGCGGGTGACGTCGTAGCCATCGCGCTTGAGCTTCTCGATCACCCCGTGCATCTGCCACGGCGTGGTCGAGCAGGCCGGCATGTAGACGTGCCAGGAGATGTTGATGCGCAGGCAGGTCTGCCGGTCGAAGGGCAGCGCCTGCCGGTAGCCGGCCAGGTCCATCAGGCGGCCGTAGTCCTCGACGACGGTCTCGGGGCTGGTGCGCAGGACGGCGACTTTCGACATGAGGCTCCTCGGCGATGGGGGACGCCCGGGCGCCGGCGGCGTCCCGATCCGCTCGCGAGTCTAGCAGAGGGGCGCCGCCGGCTCCGAACCGCCCGGCTACATCGTGTAGCCCTCGATGGTCCGCTCGTCCTTCAGGAAGAACACGCGGCTCTCCACCGTGTCGGTCACGTACTCCGGCGTCTTGTCGCCCAGCCGCAGCTCGGCCACGGCCTTGCCGGTGCCCTTGTCCACCTTGACCAGCCCGGGCCCCTTCTTCCCGTCACCGCTCACCGAGGTGAGGATGTAGGAGAAGCCCTGGGCCTGGGTGGTGGCGCGGAAGCGCTTCCCGAGCGTCGGGTTGCCCGCCAGGTAGTAGGTCTGCGTCATGCCGGTGGCGTTCGCCTGGCCCTGGGCCGCGGCGTAGGAGGCGGCGTTCAGCGCCGTGGTGAGCAGGCCGACGCCCAGCTTCATCCAGCCGCTGTAGCTCGGCGCCTCGAAGTAGCTCAGGTACCGCTGGCCGCCGGCGGGGTCGAGCAGCAGCAGGGTCTGCGCCGAGGAGAGCAGGAAGCCGTCGTCGCGCAGATCGAGGTCGGTCGGCACCTCCTTCTCCTTGAACTTGAACTTCGCGATCGCCCGCGCCGCGCCGTCGGCCAGCCCGATCTCGTGCAGCTCGCCGTCGGCGGCGATGTAGATCTTCCCGTCGCGGATCTCGAAGGTGGTGGCATCGTCGAGGTCCTTGAACGGCCTGGCCCACACCGACTGGCCGGTCTTCGGATCGAGCACGTCAATGTACGCCTTGCCGTTCAGCTTGCCCTGCGCCCAGACGCCGCCGGCGGTGTCCCAGAAGC
>CAYNPF010000445.1:0-1881 GCA_964398895.1 uncultured bacterium | reverse complement strand
CATTCGTAAAAAAGAACGATGCTCCTCTTGCTCGACACCGAGACCACCGGCTTCGATCCCGCTCAGGGACACGCGCTGGTCGAAGTGGCGAGCGTGATCCTCGACGAGGGGCGAATCGGCGAGACCTGGTCCACGTTGACCGATCCGGGTCGCGCCATCCCGGCCGAGGCCTCGGGCGTGCACGGCATCACCGATGCGATGGTGCGGGGAGCGCCGGGGCCGGCGGTGGTGGCGACGGCGCTGGAGCCGCGCTGCGCCGGGCGCACCCTGGTGTTCCACAACGCGGCCTTCGACCTGCCGTTCCTTGCCGCGGCGTTGCGGCGGGCCGGCCGGCCGCCGCTGGCGAACCCGGTGCTGGACACCCTCGGCCTGGCCCGCGGGCTGTTCGACGTGGGCGGCAACGCGCTGGGTGCGCTGGCGGCGCGCCTCGGCCTGCCGGCGGAGCGGTCGCACCGGGCCCTGGGTGACGCGCTCACCACCGCGCGCCTGCTGCAGGTGCTGGGCGAGCGCTGGGAGCGCGAGAAGGGCGTGCGGACGCTCGCCGAGCTGGCGGCGGCGAGCCAGGACGTGCTCCGCCTCACCAACCGGCGCCCGCGTTAGCCGGACGCGGGCAGTTGACAGGCGGCGGCACCCCGAATCATGGTCGGCGCCCGGTCCCTCGTGCCCGTCAGCCCCGGAGGTCGCATGCAGGTCAACGCCCCGCCCGAGATCGGTCAGCCCGCCCCGGAGTTCCGGCTCAAGGGACCCGGGGGACAGCCCTTCGTGCTCGCGGAGTACCGCGGTCAGCGCCACGTGCTGCTGGCGTTCTACCCCCTGGCGTTCTCGCCGCTGTGCTCCCACCAGCTCCCGGAGATCCAGCGGGAGATGCAGCGCTTCCACGCGCTCGAGACCGAGGTGCTGGGGATCAGCGTGGATTCCTGGTACGCGAACCAGGAATTCGCGCGCAAGCTGGGGCTGGGCTTCACCCTGCTGTCCGATTTCGACCGCGCCACCTGCGCCGCCTACGGGGTGCTGGTGCCGGACCGCGGCTACAGCCGGCGCGCGTTGTTCCTCGTGGACAAGTCCGGCCGCATCGCCTGGCGGGACATCGCGCCGACGCCCACCGACATCCCGAGCACGCGCGACGCCCTCGCCGCGCTCGAGGGTCTGGCCTGAGGCGGACGTGGCGACGAAGGACCAGCCGCGGGTCCTGGTCGTGGACCGGGAGGGCGACGCCACCCGGGCGCTGATCGCCTTCCTGCGCGGTCACGACCTCGACGTGGTGTGGACGCGGGACGGCGAGAGCGGCTACAACGCGCTCGACGCCACGCGCGTGGACTGCCTGGTGACCGAGCTGCGCGTCCACCGCATTGACGGCATGTCGCTGCTGCGTCGTGCCCGCGAGCGCAACCCCGAGATCTGCGCGGTGCTCATCACCGAGCAGGCCGACGTCGGCATGGCGGTCGAGGCGATGCGGCTGGGGGCCGCCGACTTCCAGGTCAAGCCGCTGAACCACGAGAAGCTGCTGGCGGTGCTGCGGCAGGGGCTCGACCGGCAGGCGCTGGCCGCGCGGGTGGCCGAGATGGAGGCCCAGCTCGACGAGCGCTTCGGCGTGGAGCGGCTCACCGGGCGCTCGCGGGCCATCGTGCGGGTGATGGAGCAGGTGAGCCACATCGCCTCCACCCGCGCCACCGTGCTGATCGAGGGCGAGACCGGTTCGGGCAAGGGGCTGGTGGCGCAGGCCATCCATCGGCGCAGTCCGCGCAAGGACGAGCGCTTCGTCTGGGTCAACTGCGGCGCGCTGGCCGAGGGCGTGATCGAGAGCGAGCTGTTCGGCCACGAACGGGGCGCGTTCACCGGCGCCAGCTCGCTGCGCCGCGGTCGCTTCGAACTGGCCGACGG
>CAYNPF010000444.1:0-1898 GCA_964398895.1 uncultured bacterium | reverse complement strand
GGTTCAAGCTCCCGCGTGGCCGAGCGTTGCGAAACCGCCCCGAGCGGGGCGGACAGGCGAAACTACCATTCCCGGCGCCCTAATGCAAAGACCGCGCCGAGTCCCCGGGGAACGCCCGCAATGGCTCAGGCCGCTCCCGCGGAACCGGGTGGCGTGTCGGCCTCCAGCCGGCGGCGGATCTCCGCGATGTCCCGGCCCATCTGCTCCGCCAGTTCGGCGCGCCCGGCGAAGCGGGCCTGCGGGCGGATCCAGTCCACCAGCTCGACCTCCAGCTCCTCGCCGACCACGTCGCCCTGCCAGTCGAGCAGGTGGACCTCGAGCACCCGCTCCGCTCCGCCGAAGGTCGGCCGCATCCCGAGGCTCATCGCCGCCCGCCGCCACGGTCCGGCCGCCCCCGCGCGCGCCCAGGCCGCGTAGACGCCGTCGCCCGGCAGCAGCTTGTCCTCGTGCAGCCTCAGGTTGGCGGTGGGGAAACCGAGCTCCCGGCCGATCGCCTCGCCGACGACGACGCGCCCGGCCAGGTCGTAGCGGCGGCCCAGCAGTCGTGCCGCCTCGGCCACGTGTCCGGTCTCCAGCAGCACGCGGATCCGCGTGCTGCTCACCGGCGAACCGCCGAGGTCGAGCAGCGGCACCGCCACCACCGCGAAGCCGGCCTCCCGACCGATCTCCCCCAGGCGCGCCACGTCGCCGCTGCGGCCGCGGCCGAGCGCGAAGTTCTCGCCCACGACCAGCGTGTGCATCCGGTACGGCCCCGTCAGGTGGCGGGCCACGAAGACCTCGGGGGCCAGCGCGGCCAGCTCGCGCGTAAAGGGGACGAACTCCACCTCGTCGGCGCCGAGGGCGATCAGCCGCCGGCGCCGCTCGGCCAGCGGGGTCAGCGGGGCCCGCGTGCGGAAGACGGAGCCGAGCACGAGGTCGGGATGCGGATCGAAGGAGACGACGACGCAGCGACCGCGCGCTCCGTCACGCACGGCCCGCTCGAGCGCCGCGGCGAGGATGCGACGGTGCCCGAGGTGCACGCCGTCGAAGACGCCGACCGCCACCGCCGCACCGTTCACGGTCGCCCCTGCCGCACGGCCCACGGGAAGACGACGTGGGGGCAGGCCAGCGCCCGATCGGCGCCCCCCGCCCCCGGGGCCTCGAGCGGAACCAGTTCGCCGAGGGCGAGGATCCCGCCGTCGGGGCCGTAGAAGGCCACCGAGCGCGGCCCCGCCGCCAGCGGCGCGTCGCCGCGGGCCACCTCGGGCCGGCGCCCGAAGCCCAGCTCCGCGGTCGCGGGTCCGTCCAGCGCCACCGCGGGCAGCACGCGCAGGGCCTCGGCCAGCGGCACACCGGACCGCTCCAGCACCTCGGTCGGCGTGCCCCGGTCGAGGTCGCGCATCGCCACGGCCCGCTCGATCCCGAAGGGTTCGCTGCGCAGGCGACGCAGGCTCTTCAGCGCGCCGCCGACGCCGAGGCGCTCGCCGAGGTCGTGCGCCAGCGTGCGCACGTAGGTCCCCCCCGAGACCACCACCCGGAAGCTCGCCTCCGGCAGGTCGAAGCCCAGCCACTCCCAGGCGTGCACGTGGACGGTGCGCGGCCGGCGCTCCACCGTCTCGCCCCGCCGCGCCAGCCGGTAGAGGCGCTGCCCCCCCACGCGCAGGGCCGAGACCATGGGCGGCACCTGCGCGATCGCGCCAACGAAGCCCGTCGCGGCGGCGCGCACCGCCGCCTCGTCCAGCGCGACCTCGCGCTGCTCCAGCACCTCGCCCTGCAGGTCCTGCGTGGAGGTGACCACCCCGAAGCGCACCGTGGCCTCGTAGGTCTTGAGCCCGCCCTGCCAGACGGTCGCGCAGCGGGTGGCCGCACCCAGCACCAGGACGAGCAGCCCGCTGGCCCCGGGATCGAGCGTGCCGAGG
>CAYNPF010000443.1:0-1922 GCA_964398895.1 uncultured bacterium | reverse complement strand
CGCTGGTGCTGCTGGCCGGGGGGATCGCGGCGACGGCGCGCGGCGCCGAATACGCGATCGGGAACGAGGACGTGCTGCAGGTCTCGGTGTGGATGCACCCGGAGCTCGAGCGCTCCGTGACCGTGGACGCCAACGGCAACATCACGTTCCCGCCGATCGGTGAACTGCGGGCCGCCGGTCAGACGCCGACCCAGCTCGGTACGCGGCTGGGCGACCGGCTCTCGAGCTACCTGCGCCAGACCGCCACGGTGACCGTGTCGGTGACGCAGTTCATGAGCCAGAGCCTCTTCGTCTCCGGGGCGGTCGCCACGCCGGGCCGCTACGGCTTCGAGGTGGTGCCCGGGCTGCTCGACGCGATCAACCGGGCGGGCGGCGCGACGGCGGCGGCCGACCTGTCGCGCGTGCAGGTGCTGCGGCGCGAGGGCGACGCGCGCCGGCCGCTGACCGTGGACCTGGCCCGCGCGCTGCGCGAGGGCAGCAGCGCCGGCCTGCCGGCGCTGCGTCCGGGGGACACCATCGTCGTGCCGGCCGGTCCCACCGCCGCCGGCGAGGGCGGTGCCCCCGCGGTGACGAGCAGCGACGCCGTGGGCGTGCTCGGCGAGGTCACGCGGCCCGGGCTCTACCCGGTCGGATCGGGGCAGGACCTGTGGCTGGCGCTGGCGGCGGCGGGCGGGCTCACGCCGCGCGGTCGTCTCACCGACGTGCGCGTGGTGCGGCCGCAGGACGGCGGCTCGTCGGTCTACCGCGTGGACCTCCGGGACCAGTTGCACCGCGGGGCGCGCGAGCCGTTCGTGGTGCGACCCGGTGACGTCGTGTTCGTGATGGGCGGCAGCGGCTGGAGCACGGCGTGGACCGTGCTCTCGCAGTCGCTCTCGCTGTCGCGGGACATCGTCAACATCGTGGTGGTGGCCGACTACCTGCGGGACAACCGATGAACGGATCGTCGGACAGCCCGACCCTCGACCTGCGTCAGTTGACGCGGGTCCTGATGCGCCGCAAGCAGCTGCTGTTCCTGCCGTGGGTGGTGGCGGTGCTGGTCGGGGTGGCGGCGGCGATGCTGCTGAAGCCGATCTACGTCAGCCGCGTCACCCTGATGCTCGAGCAGCCCCAGGAGCTGTCCGGGCCGCTCGGCAGCATGGTGGGCGGCGGCATCAGCCCCGAGCAGCAGGCGGGGCGCATGCGCGAGCAGGTGCAGAGCACGGCGTTCCTGCGCGGGGTGATCGTGGCCACCGGGATGCGCACGGCGCCCGGCGTGCGGGCCTGGGCGCTGAAGTCGGCCAAGCGCTACCCCGGGCTCTCGCCCGAGCAGCAGGTGGACGCGTTCCTCTGCGACTACCTGCGCACCGCCATCGAGGTGCGGCGGGATCGCGGCGACGTGTTCGAGATCACCGTCTCGGACTTCGTGGCCGACCGCGCGCGGCGGCTGGCCGAGGCGGTGGCGAACCAGTTCGTCTCCGCCTCGAAGGCGGCCCAGCTCGACGCCGCCCGCTCGACGCAGAGCTTCTCCGCCGAGCAGGAGGACGTGTACCGGCGCAAGCTGGCCGAGAGCGAGGCGCGGCTGGAGGCGGCCTCGCGCGCGGCGCTGGCCGGCGGCACCACCCAGGTGGACGCCAACAACGTGGTGCGGGCGCGCGGCCTGCTCGAGCAGGCCAATCTCGAGCTCGAGGAGCAGCGCCAGAAGCTGGCCGGGCTGCAGGCGCAGGTGCAGGAGCGGCAGCTCGGCGCCCAGTTGGCGGCGGTGTCGAGCCCGCGCGCGGCCATGCTGACCGCGCAACTGGCCGAGCTGGACCGGCAGTACTCGGCGGTGCTGGTGGCGGCGAGCGTGGACAACGACGGCTCGGGCGTGCGGGTGCTGATCGCGCGCAAGTACGGCGAGCTGGAAACCGAGCTGGAGCAGGTGGCGGCCACGGCGCTGCCGGCGC
>CAYNPF010000442.1:0-1924 GCA_964398895.1 uncultured bacterium | reverse complement strand
CATGAGCTGCGGCAGCGAGGCGCTGATGTTCGGCAGCTTGACGATGTTCGCCTCGGGTGCGGTCGCGAGCCGGCCGAGAAACGCCAGGTCGTCGCCCTGGCGCTGCGCCGGCGCCAGGTCCTCGGGGAAGGCGGCGAGGATGCGCCCCGCGAGGGAGATGTCCCGCAGTTCGATCTCGATGCCGGCCGGGGCCGTGAACGCCTGGAGGATCGGCAGCAGCGACGCGGTGGCGAGCGCCGGCGCCTCGTCGGTCTTCGTGTAGTGGATCCTGTTCGTCGTCATCGATTCCTTCTCTTCATGGTCGTGGTCGGCAAGGTTCGGTGCAGGCGGCCTCACCGACCCCGGGTGGTGTGGTTGAGCAGGCCGCCGGCGAGGATGTAGTCGCGCTGTCGCTGCGTGACGAGGGCCCGGGTCCGGTACTCGAGGCCCCGGGTCGTGTTCTTCACCACCACCTCGGTGCCGCCCTGCAACTGGCCGTGGATGTCCCGGATCGAGAGCCGGTCGCCCACGGCAATCGTGTCGTAGTCGGCAGCGTCGCCGAAGCTCAGCGGGAGGATGCCGAAGTTGCACAGGTTCGCCTGGTGGATGCGCTCCATCGTCTTGACGAGCACGATCTTCACCCCGAGGTACATCGGGCAGAGCGCGGCGTGCTCGCGCGAGGAGCCCTGGCCGTACGACTCGCCGCCGACGATGATCGGCCAGGCACCGCGGTCGCGGATCTCCTTGCAGCGGACGTGGAACTGCGGATCCACCGTCTCGAACACGAACTCCGAGTACCTGGGGACGTTCGAGCGGTACTTCATCCGCGCGCCCGCCGGGATGATGTGATCGGTGGTGATCCTGTCGCCGACCACGATCGCGACCTCCGCGTCGAGGTCGCGGGGGAGGGCGTCGTTCCGGGGCGGCGCGCCGATGTTGGGCCCGCGGGAGATCTCGACCCGCTCCGGCTGTTCGGCGGGCGGGATCACCATCGAGTCGTCCACGAGGAACTTCGCGGGCATCGTGACCGTCGGCCACGGGAGGCCGGCGTTGCGCGGATCGGTGATCCGGCCGGTGAGCGCCGCCACCGCCGCGGTCTCCGGGCTGACGAGGTAGACGTTGGCGTCCTTCGTCCCCGAGCGGGCGAGGAAGTTGCGGTTCGAGGTGCGCAGCGACACCGACTTGGTCTGCGGCGAGAGCGAGTTGCCGATGCAGAAGCCGCAGCAGCTCTCGAGCACGCGCACGCCGGCGCTCACCAGGTCGAACAGCGCCCCGTCCTTCGCCAGCATCTGCAGCACCTGGCGCGAGCCGGGGGCGACGCCGACCGAGACCGCCGGGTGCACCGTCCGGCCCTTGAGGATCGCCGCGACGCGCGCGAGGTCGAGGTACGAGCCGTTGGTGCACGAACCGATCATCACCTGGTCCACGGCCAGCCCCTCGAGCTCGGCGACGCGCTTGATGTTCCCCGGGCTGTGCGGGGCCGCGGCCAGCGGCTCGATCGTGGACAGGTCGAGGTCCACCACCTGCTCGTAGCCGGCGCCGGGGTCGGCGGCGAGCGGCACCCACTGCCCGCCGCGCTCCTGCGCCTCGAGGAACCGCCGCGTCACCTCGTCGGAGGGGAAGATCGAGGTGGTCACGCCCATCTCGGCGCCCATGTTGGTGATGGTGGCGCGCTCGGGGACGCTCAGCGTCGCGACGCCGGGGCCGTCGTACTCGATCACCACGCCGACGTTGCCCTGCGTCGTGAACCGCTCGAGCATCCGGAGGACGACGTCCTTCGCCGTCACCCACGGGCCGAGCCGGCCGGTGAGGTTCACCCGGACCACCTTCGGGCAGGTGAGGAAGAAGGGACCGCCGCCCATCGCCACGGCCACGTCGAGCCCGCCCGCGCCGATGGCGATCTGGCCGAGGCCGCCGCCGGTGGGGGTGTGGCTGTCGGAGCCGA
>CAYNPF010000441.1:0-1932 GCA_964398895.1 uncultured bacterium | reverse complement strand
GGACATCACGGTGGACATCCGCATCGTGGCCGCCGCGAACAAGGACCTCGAGGCTGAGGTCCAGGCCGGGCGCTTCCGCAGCGACCTGTACTTCCGCCTCAAGGTCGTGAGCATCCACCTGCCGCCGCTCAACGAGCGGGGCGACGACATCCTGCTGCTCGCCCGGCACTTCCTGCGGGAGTTCTCGCGCAAGTTCACCAAGGAATTCCGGGACGTGAGCCCGGAGGCCGCCCGGCTGATGCTCTCCTACCGCTGGCCGGGCAACGTGCGCGAACTGCGCAACCTGGTCGAGCGCGTCGTGCTGCTCGAGGAGGGGCGGCAGCTCGAGGTCGAGCATCTGCCGGCGGAGGTCGCGGGGCGCCGCCTGGCGCCCGATCACGCGATCGCGCTGCCCACGCTGGCGCAGATCGAAGCCGACCACATCGCCGAGGTGCTGCGGCTCACCGCAGGCAACAAGAGCCGCGCCGCGCGCGTGCTCGGCATCTCGCGCCAGGGACTCATCGAGAAGCTGCGACGCACGCGGACGCTCGATGAGGGCGGTGGTCGTCAAGTCTCTTGACACCCACAACGAACTGGACAGCGTGAGGCAACCATCGCATTCACAGCGAGTTGCCGTCCTCTTTCCCTGTAAGCCACCATTTTATTGACAGTTACAGCGCCCAGATCGGAGCGATCGGCGATCTCGAGCGCTCGTGGTCCGACTGTAGTAGAAAGTTTATCTCTTTACACATCAACCGATTAGGCGCTGCACGGTGCTCGTTCCAGTGGATGTGGAATGGAACCTGCTTCCCCGTGGAAAACGAGGCCACGCGCAGTTCTCGGGAACTGCGCAAGGCCGCGCGGGCCGTGCCCAAGGCGGCGGCCAACAACGTCCCAGCGACGAGTTGGGGACTCCACCGAAGCGATCAGATCCAAGGAGGTGATTCGGAATGGCAGCGAAGAAGAAGGTGGCGAAGAAGAAGGTCGCCAAGAAGAAGGTCGCCAAGAAGAAGAAGTAAGCCCGTCTCAGGACCTGGCACGTCCTCAAGGGATTGGCCGGCGAGATCGCCGGCCAATCCCTGACTGTTGAGGGCCCCGTCGTCGCCAGGCGACGCGGGGAAGGCCGTCGGCGGAACCGCGCGGAACACCGCGCGCCGCGACAGGCCAGGGAAGTCGGAGGCATCGCGCCATGGCAGGCTCGCCTCCGGCGCCCGGTGACGGCCCGCCCACGGATGAGCGGGCCGTCGCTGCCAGCGCTCCGCCGGTGGGGAGGCCGCGCGGCCGGGTGCTATAGTCGCGGTGTTCGTTCCCTCCCGATCCCCGTACCCCACGCCGCGCCGAGGCTCCTCTGCCCGTGACTTCCCCCGCGCGTAGCATCCGGATCCGTGGTGCGCGCCAGCACAACCTCAAGGGGCTGGACCTCGATCTGCCCTGCGGTCGCCTCACCGTGGTCACCGGCGTGTCCGGCTCGGGGAAGTCCTCGCTGGCCTTCGACACCCTCTACGCCGAGGGCCAGCGGCGCTACGTCGAGTCGGTCTCGACCTACGCCAAGCAGTTCCTCGAGCGCCTGCCCCGGCCCGACGTGGACGCGATCGAGGGCCTGATGCCGGCGGTGGCCATCCAGCAGACGGCGCCGACGCGCAGCGGCCGGTCCACGGTGGGTACCGCGACCGAGGTCCACGACCACCTGCGCGTGCTCTTCGCCCGGCTGGGCGAGGTGAGCTGCGTCAACTGCGGACGACCGGTCCGCGCCGACAGCCCGCAGACGATCCGGCGCGAGGCGCGGGAATGGCCGGAGGGCGAGCGGCTGCTCGTGACCGCCCGCGTGCCGGTGCCGCGCGCCGCCGACTGGCCGGAGCTGGCCGGCCACCTGCTGCAGGCGGGCTTCACGCGCATCCGCCTGGAGGGTGAGGTCGTCCCGCTCGAGCCGCCGCCCCGGCTACCGCGGGGCGC
>CAYNPF010000440.1:0-1932 GCA_964398895.1 uncultured bacterium | reverse complement strand
AGTTCCGCGGCGCCTGGAACACCATCGCGCAACTGCCCCCGGACGCGCTCGCCCGCGGCGTCATCGCCTACTCGTCGGGCAACCACGCGCAGGCGGTGGCGCTGGTGGCCCGCCGGCTCGGCGCCCCGGCGGTGATCGTCATGCCGAGCTTCGCGCCGGCCCCGAAGCTGGCGGCGACGCGGGAATACGGCGCCGAGATCGTCTTCCACGACCGGCTGGGGGAGGAGCGCGAGGCGGTGGCGGCGCGGCTGGCCGTTGAGCGCGGCCTCACGCTGGTGCCGCCCTTCGACCATCCCGACATCGTCGCCGGCGCCGGCACCGCGGCCGCCGAGCTGATCGCCGACGCGGGGCCGCTCGACCTGCTGCTGGTGCCGGTGGGCGGCGGCGGACTGATCTCGGGCTCGGCGCTGGCCGCCGACCTGCGGCTGGGCGAGCGCTGCCGCGTCGTCGGCGTCGAGCCCGACGCCGGCGACGACGTGGGCCGTTCGTTCCGTGAGGGGCGCCTGGTGCGCATTGAGGCACCCGACACCATCGCCGACGGCGCCCGCACGCGCTCGGCCAGCCCGCTCACCTTCGCGCTGATCCGCCGTCACGTGGACGAGATGGTGAGCGTGCCCGACGCGGCGCTGATCGAGGCGATGCGCTTCGCGTGGGAGCGGACCAAGCTGGTGGTCGAGCCGACCGGCGCGCTGGGTCTGGCCGCGCTGCTCACCGGGAGAGTGCGTGCCGAGGGGAGGCGCGTGGGCGTCATCCTCTCCGGCGGCAACGTGGACCTGGGCCAGGCCGCGCGCTGGTTCGCGGGCGGTTGAGCCGGCGCGCCGGCTCGTGCGGCCCCGCTGGCGGCCGCCGGACGGCCATCCCTCCGCACGCGACGGGAGCGGCCCCGATCGGAGCCGCTCCCGCGTTGTTTCGAGCCGGAACCCGCCGCCGTGCCGCCGCGCCGGGTCGCCACCGGCCCCGGACTACTTCATTCCCGCCTTCGCGAGCGCCTCGCGCAACGTGTCCTCGTCGCGCACGCCGGTGAAGTACGAGGAGATCCTGCCGTCCTTGCCGATCACCACCACGGTGGGCAGTCCCTCGGCCTGGTAGCTCTGCGCGACCGCCCCGTCGCGGTCGCGCAGGATGGGCAGCTCGACGTGGTTGTCGGCGAGGAAGCGCTTGATCGGGGCCATCTCGTCCATGACGTTGACGCCGAAGACCACCAGCCCCTTCGGCTTGAACTCGTCGTAGAGCTTCTGCACCAGCGGCATCTCGATGCGGCAGGGCATGCACCACGACGCCCAGAAGTCGAGCAGCACCACCTTGCCCTTGTAGTTGGCGAGGGAGACCGTGCTGCCCTTGACGCCGGTGAGGGTGAAGGGCGGCGCCGGCTTGCCCACGAAGCTCTCGGCCCGGGCGACGCTCTCCGCCGAGCCGAAGGCGTCCACCTTCCTCGCGCCCGCCGGCGGCACGAACACGAAGTCCGAGTCGGGCGGCGGCGTGTTCATGGCCTGCCGGGTCACCTGCAGCAGACGGGTGGTGACCTGCATGGTTCCATCCGCCGGGCTGTGGAGGGTGACCACCTGGCTGTCGCGCAGCACGAAGGCGCTGGCGCGATCCACCCAGAGGAACGAGATGGCGCTCGCGGCGCTGTCCGCGGCGAGCGCCTGCTCGGGCGTCACGTCGCAGCGCACCAGCCAGCAGTCGTGTCCCTGGCCGTCCACGGTGACGGTCGCGGGGCCCTCGATCGTGGCGCCGTGGATCCCCTGCGGCAGCGCGAAGTAGCGCTGCAGGGGGGAACCCTGCGGCGGCACCGGCACCTTCGCGCTGTCGGGCCGCGCCGGGGCCGGCTTCTGCGTGTACTGCTTGAGCTGGCTCATGTAGGAGGAGAGCGTGCGACCGTTGCTCACGACCAGCGCGCCCGCCTGCTCGTGCCGGATCTCCAGCCGCACG
>CAYNPF010000439.1:1570-1944 GCA_964398895.1 uncultured bacterium | reverse complement strand
GCTCAAGGAGATCGGCCTGAAGACCGTGGACCGGCAGGTACTCGAGCGGCGTCACCCCGGATGCTCGCCGATCCGGATCAGGAGCAGGCACGGGAGGGTCGCCGCGCTCGAGCGCGACGCACGCCTCGCACCACATCGCCTGCCACGTCTTTCGGCCGCCGCACTGCGGGCACGTCTCGATCTGGAGCTGCTCGGGGATCGTGTCTCGAAACCGGTACTTCTTGCACCAGTTCTCGAGCACCGGCCACCACCTCGCCGTCGTCCCGATTTCCGTCTGCCACTGCACCCACCGCGCAACCACCAGCAGCGCGAGCGCCCGATCGTCGTCGGAGAGCGCCGCCAGGAGGCCCTCGTCCTCGTCGCCGTAGAAGCCG
>CAYNPF010000439.1:0-1560 GCA_964398895.1 uncultured bacterium | reverse complement strand
CGGAGAGCGCCGCCCACACGAACCGGCCGACCTGCTCGTTTCCCACCTTGTCGGCCGGGTAGGCGTGCACCAGCTCGAGCCACCCACTCTCGAGGGAGCCCCCTGCCGTGCCAGTGGCGGACTCGTCACCCTCGCGCGCACTACCGCCGCCGCCAGTTACTGTCTCTGGAACAGGAACAGGAACAGGAACAGGAACAGGAACAGGAACCGCCGGGCCAGGCATGGCCTTTTCTGGGCTCGTCCCTGCCTTGGTCGTGTCTGGCATGGTGCCAACACCATGCTCGTCCCTACCTTGGTCCTGCTCGGCCTCATGCTGGCCGGATGCTGGCATGAGGCTTTGCACATCGTCCGGTGGGGCCGGCAGGATGCTCGGGGCCTCCCGCTTGTGCGGGTTCTGGTGCCGTAAGAAGTTGAGCACCTGAATGTACCGCCCGCTCCCGACCCGGTAGCGCACGATGAAGGACGGCCGCCCGTTGGCGTCGTGCACCGCCTCGAGCTCGGCGAGGAGCGGCTCGACGTCCACGTTGTCGAACGGGAACACCTCGCCCTTGATCCGCAACGGGCGATCGTCGAGCCGCCCCTCGCGGTCCGCCATGAGCCACAGGCCGGCGAACAGGAGCCGCGCGTACAGCGAGCACTCGGCGAGCTGGTCGGACTTGTAGAACCCAGGTTTGAGAAGACGCGCCCGCATGTCAGTTGTCCGGCGCGCTCTCGCGCCCAACGAACACCGCGTCCGGCAACCGGAGCTGCTGCCGCACCGCGTGCTCCTCGTGGATCGTCACCACCTGATGCTCGCCGGCGATGTACAGCGACAGCGCCCCGCCCAGGTACCGCACGTACGCCGGGATGCACCGCCAGTGCTCATGCTTGCCGTCGGCGCGCTCGAGCATGAACCCTAGACGTGCCTCCGGCCCGTCGCCGCACCGCCAGCACACCGGCTCCGGCCTCGTCAGCCGCTCCATCATCGCCCGCAACCTCGCGAGTAGCCTCACGGTCCCCTCCTTGCGATGGAAAGCGGGCGTCCGTCGCCGCCCGCCCCCAATCCCTTTGTGGTGTCGCCGTTGGCAGTGGACCAACGATGTTTGGCATGTAGAACCATTCGCACTCTGCCCGTCGACGGTCGGACGTCACCCGAGCCGGCAGGGCGTGACGGGCCCCTGGCTCGAGCCCGGGATGTGCGGCACCCCGGCCACCGGTGCGGCCCCCACGGCCGCCCTTCCGTGCATCAGCCGATCACCGGGAGCTTGCCGGCGAGCCTGGTCATGAGCCAGTCCTTGACGCGCGTGTGCGCCTCGACCGACCACCAGGCGTCCGCCTGCTCGAACAGCGCGAGCTGTACGCCCTTCTCGTCGTCGCGCCGCATTCGGAGGATGTAGGGCGAAGGAACCTGCTCGATCTCCGGGAAGGACCGGTAGAGCGCGAGGCTGACCGGGTTGGGTACCGCGACCTGCGCCACCCGGGCGACGCCGGCCTTCGCCGTCACCGCCTGGCTGATCCCGTCGTCGGTCTGCTGCACGCTCGACTCGGCGACGATCGTGCCCACGAACCCGAGCAGCGCCT
>CAYNPF010000438.1:0-1948 GCA_964398895.1 uncultured bacterium | reverse complement strand
GTCGTATGGCCCGGTCGTCATCAGTCCCAGGGAACGGGTGCGGACCACGTCCGTCAGGATCTGGCTGCCGGGGTCGGTGTCCGCGTCGGTCGCCAGCAAGGCCGTCTCGTAGTCGTAGGCCTTGGCCGCCAGGTAGACGTAGCGCGCCGCGAGGTCGAACGCGGCCTGCTGCTTCTGCAGCGAATCGCTGCGGAAGATGCGGAACGCCATGTCGCCATAGCGCGCGACCTGCACGCGCTGCGCCGCGCGCTGCCGCACCTGCTCGCGTTCGGCGATCAGCCGCTCGCCCTTGCGCATCGCGTCCCGCACCCGCTGCGCGGTCTGCTCCAGCGCTTCGATCTGGCCGAGGAGCTTGGCGCGGACCTGCGTCTCGACGCAAGCGTTGGCGAAACTGATGATCGCCGCGCTGCGCTCGTTGCTGGCGTCGCGGTAGGTCGAGTTCAGCTCCAGCTCGAGGTCCCACTTCGCCTGCAGCAGCTCGCGCGCCATCTTGCCGATGTCCAGCCCCGTCGCCGTGCCGGCCAGGGCCGTCTTCACGATCGAGCCGGCGAGCTTGATGCCGCCCTTGGCGCCTTCGGTGCGAACGACCCCCTCGGGCAGGGGCCCGATGAAGCCGGCGTATATCCCGGGCGCGAAATCCTCGGCCGCGTCGGTGATGTCGCCGACGCCCTCGGCGGCCGTTTTCAGGGCCGCCGACGAGATCGCCAGCGCGGCCCCGATCTCGGCCGTCGCGACCTTCCGCTCGTTGTTCTCGACTTTCTGGAGCAGGCCCTCGTTTGCCGACGTCAGGCTCTTCTCGAGCTGGTAGCCCTCCGTCACGAACCGGTACTCCTCGTAGTCATACTCGATGATCGCGTTCTTGAGGTCGTAATACGCGCGCATGAAGTCGGTCAGCGCCATCTGGATCTCGCCCTGGGCCGGCCGCTTGCCCACCCAGTCGGGCGACTTCACCTGGATGCCGCCGTCGGTGAAATAGAAGGTGTTTGTCGACACGGCGGCGTCGGACAGCGTGTAGTCCATGTAGTCGGCGGACGGCTCAAAGGTGGCGCCCGTGATCGTGATGGTGATGGGGTCCAGCGCGTTGGGGGCCACGCCGGTCAACTGCTCCAGATCGATGATGCGGTAGTTGACCAGGTCCGGCCCGTTGTAGCCTTCGGGGTAGGTCTTGCCGGCGCCGACGTCATCGGTGTAGGGATAGCCGTAGATCTCGATCAGCCGGTTGTGGTAGTCGAGCTCGCTTTCCGCGGTGGCCGTGGCCAGCTCGTGGATCGAGTTGGCCTGCTGGCGCAGCTTCCGGGTGCAGCCGGTGGTATGGTCGGCGACCACCACGGCGTTGCGCAGGGCCGTCAGCGCGCGCTCGTAGATCTGCTCGAAATGCGTCTTGCCGTCGTCGATCTCGGCCGGGCTGATATCGAACGGCACGACGTCCCGGGCGAGGCCCAGCGGGTTCAGGCCGATGTTGGCGTTGTCGATCAGCGTCTGGATCTCGGCGAGCCGGGTGCAGATTTCGGCCAGTTCGGGGACCCGTGTGCGGTCAATCCGCCGGATGCTGGCGGCCTCGAGGTCGGGGCGTCCCAGGTACGCCAGATTCGTGACCGTGGGCAGGATCAGCGAGTTGCAGACGGCCCAGTCGTAGTACGCGCCCTGGCCGGCGCGGCTGCACCACTCGCCGACGCCCCAGGCGCGGTCGGCGTTGCTGTCGCGGTAGCCCTGCCACAGGCCCTGCGGGTCTTCGGCGTAGCGCTGGCGGTAGGTGCGGCTCGCGATCTCCGCTCCGGTGCGGGCGCGCGCAGCCGCGACCTCGGCGAACTTCTGTTCCTCGTAGTAGTCCACCGTCACCGCGGTCCCGAGCATGGACAGGGCGTCGGACGAAGCGACCCAGTCGAAATTCGTCGCGGCCAGCACGAACACGACGGTTACCTACTATTACTACAACCTGCCTGGCGCA
>CAYNPF010000437.1:0-1962 GCA_964398895.1 uncultured bacterium | reverse complement strand
CCTGCGCTGGGCCGGGGTGCGGCGGCTCGAGTGGCTGCTGCTCACCCACGACGACAGCGACCACACCGGGGGCGCGGGCGCGGTGCGCCGCGCGGTGGCGGTGACCCGCGTGGGCGTGCCGCCGCGGCCGGCCGCCACGCCGCCGGCGGAGGCGCGGGCGCTGGCCCGCGGCGACACCCTGCGGCGCTCGCCGCCGGTGCGCGTGCTGTGGCCGCCTCGGGCCACGCCGCCGGCGAGCGACAACGCCGGCGCGCTGGTGCTGGAGGTCGGGGAGGAGCGCGGGCGGCTCCTGCTCCTGGCCGACGTGGACGGCGCGGTGGAGGACTCGCTGCTGCCCGGTGGCGAGGTGGCGGTGCTCAAGGTCTCGCACCACGGTGCGGCGGCGGCCAGCGGGGCGGCGTTCCTCGCGCGGGTGCGACCGCGGCTGGCCCTGCTCTCGGTCGGGGCGCGGAACCGCTTCGGTCACCCGGCGGTCGGCGTGCTCGAACGGCTGGCCGCCGCCGGTGCGGCCGTGCGGCGGACCGACCGCTCGGGCGCGATCTGGATCGAGTGGTCGGCGCGCGGCGTGACGGAGCTGGACTGGCGCCGCGGTCTGCCGCCGACGCCCGGCGCCGCACCCGCGGCGGGCACCGGGCCACGCCTGCCGCGTCGTCGCTGAGCGCGGCTTGCCGCGGCGCGCGAGCGCGGGGTAGATTGCGGCGTGCCCGTCACCGGTCCGCAGCGGCTCGCCGTCCTCGCCTCGGGGGACGGGAGCAACTTCGAAGCCCTCACCCTCGCCGCGCGGCGGGGGGAGCTGGGCGGCACCATCGAACTGCTGGCCTGCGACGTGCCGGGCGCGCGCGTGCTGGAGCGCGCCGCGCGACTCGGCGTCCCGGCGGTCCTCCCGCCGGCCGGCCGGTTCCGCACCCGGATCGAGGACGAGGTCGCCTGGCGCGACGCGCTGCGCGAGCGCGGCATCGAGGTCCTCCTGCTCGCCGGCTTCATGCGCCGGCTGCACGCCACCCTGCTCGACGCCTGGCCGGACCGCATCCTCAACCTGCACCCCTCGCTGCTGCCCGCCTTCCCCGGGCTGGACGCGCCGGCGCGGGCGCTCGCCCACGGGGTGCGCGTGACCGGCTGCACCGTGCACGTGGTGGACGCCGGGCTCGACGCCGGGCCGATCGTGGCGCAGGAGGCGGTCGAGGTGCGCGACGACGACACGCTCGAGCGACTCACCGCGCGCCTGCATGCGGCCGAGCACCGGCTCTACCCGCGGGCGGTGCGGCGCTTCCTCGGCGGGCCGTGGCACCGCGAGGCGCGGCGGCTGGTCTTCGACGCGCCGGCGGAGGTGGGCGGTGGCTGAGCGCCCGGTCCTCGGGGCGGTGGTGTTCGACGCCGGCGGCACGCTGGTGCGCATTGACTTCGAGTGGATGGCGGCGATGCTGGGCGAGCTGGGCTGGCGCACCGACGCGGCGGTGCTGCGCCGCGGCGAGATCGCGGCCCGCCGCGCCTTCGACGCCGAGTTCGTGGCGCTGAGCGCCGCCGGGGCCGCCGACCGCGGCGACGTGGCGCTCTACTTCCGGGTCATCCTCGAGGCGGCGGGCGTGCCGGCGGCGCTGGTGCTGGCCGCACTGGAGCGCTGCCGCGAACGCCAGGCGGGCCCGGGGCTGTGGACGCGGCCGGCCGAGGGCGCGCGCGAGTGCCTCGACGCGCTGCCGCGGCTGGGGCTGCGACTGGCCTGCGTGTCGAACTCGGACGGCCGGGCCGAGGAGCACCTCTCCGCCTGCGACGTGCGCGCCGGCCTCGAGTTCGTCGTGGACTCGCAGCTCGTCGGCGTGGCCAAGCCCGAGCCGGGCATCTTCCACATCGCGCTCCAGCGGCTCGGGCTGCCCGCGCACCGCACGCTCTACGTCGGCGACCTGCGCGGCGTGGACGGGGCGGGGGCGCGCGGCGCCGGCCTGCACTTCGTCCTGCTCGACCCCT
>CAYNPF010000436.1:0-1980 GCA_964398895.1 uncultured bacterium | reverse complement strand
GTACGGTCCGGTTGTCTCCGGAGGCCGTCAGCCGGGCGAAGTAGATGCCGCTGCCGAGAGCCTGCCCACCGCTATCGCGGCCGTCCCATGTGACGGTCGTCGTGCCGGCGGCCAGTTCGCGATCCACGAGCGTCCGCAGCCGCCGCCCGGACACGTCGAACACGTCGAGCCGCACTCTCATCACGCTCGGCAGGTCCAAGCGCAGGCGCGCCTCGGTGCCCCCGAGTCCCCACCGCAGGAGGGACAGCCCAAGTCGGCGGTTGGTGGGAGCGACGCTGACATCCCCGCCCACATCGGTCACCGTCGGCATCGTCAGATAGAAGTCATAGGGCGACGTCGTCCGCCAGTTCACCTCATTGATGTCAACCGCCCAGGTGTGGTCGTCATAGCCCGCAAGGTACTCGTGCGCAAGAGCGCGCTCGTACTCCGAACCCTTCCAGTAGGCCACGGTGGAGTCGCCGTCCAGGCAGTCGAACAACGCGACCTCATCGCTCCAGCCCGATAGCAGAGTGTCCGACGGGACTGTCGTGCTGTTCGTCTCCACGTGCACATTCACGACCGAGTCGGACGGCTGTGTCGTAAACAACAACCGCCACACGAGGCGATTCAGGGTCGGATCGTAGTGGGGGAACACATGTGGCGACTCGAGGACAGCGTAGGGCACTGCGGCTCGATCGGTGCCGTGCATCGGTCCATAGTCACGCCACGCAGTGAAGTCACCGCTCGACCGCGCCACCCCGACGACGTAGCTGAGCGTGTCGTACTGCGGCACGGTGACGTAGTACATCAGGTAGCGCCCCACCGAATCGGGATCCGCCATGACGAAGGGGTCTCTGAACTGCTGGCCGTACGTTTGTAGGGTGTCGTGTGCAGCCCACGCGACGTTGTTGTGCGAGAAGATCCACTTGTCCCTGCGTGCCCAGGTCCTCAGACTGTCACCAGGCACCGTAGCATCCGCGGTGGCCAGCCCAATGCGCTGGACGTTCCGCGTGCCCCCTTGACCTGTCTCGTGAGTCACCCCCGTGTAGAAGAGATAGTAGATGGGCCCCTTCTGGACGATGTGCGGTGCCCAGACATGGAAGTTGTCCCAGCTCGTGTCGCGCACCGCGAGAACGGCGGACATCTGAGTCCAGTTCAGCAGGTCCTTGGACCATGCGTGGCCCAGGAACTTCTCGGTGCGTGTCTGGTCCCAGACCCCCTGTGCCGTCTTCACCGTCCGGTCCGACCAGATGTAGAAGAGGTGGAAGATCCCGAGCCGCGACTGGTAGAGGAGGGCGAAGTCCTTGGGCTGGATGCTGTCGCCAGGCGCCATGAGTCCTGACGAACCAACCGACCCCATGGGCATGTACGGGAGGTCCGCGGGAACCGAGGCAATTGCCGATGCACCGGATCCGGACTCCACCGCAAGCACCGATGCCGGAAGGTCCGCAGCCACGTAGGCCGACGCCGTCAGGGCCGAAGAGCTCCTATTGACCACGTTCAGATTGACGGTCCACGAACCATCTGGCGCAACGAGCTTCGCCGACTCGGCGGCGTCAAGGCCTGTTCCCACCGCGCTGACGAGCAGGTCGGTCCCTTCGTGGGTGCTCTCGACATCAAGGACCGCGGGTTCGAAGTCGTCGCTGACCCCGCCATTGAAGGTCACCTCGTTCGACTCGAGTACGGAGGTCGAGTCCACCGGGTCGAGCGCCACCACCTTGCACTTGCCCCGTCCCCATGCCGGCAGATCGAGCTGGAACACTGCCTGCTCGGCCGCCTCGCTCCCGCCCGAGCAGAAGTGCGCCGTCGCCAAGTGCGCCGCACTATCGGCTGGCGTCGCCGGTCCGTCCAGGCCGTAGACCTGCGCGGTGTCCCCCGCGCACACCTCCAGCGAATCCAACGCCACGACCTCCACCTCGGTGCTGTCCCCCACCCACAGCAGCCGCCACTCCGGCGGTAGCGTCACCTCCGCCGAGTCGGCCCGCAGCACCAGTATCGCAC
>CAYNPF010000435.1:0-1983 GCA_964398895.1 uncultured bacterium | reverse complement strand
CCGCCGGCGGTGTGACCGCGGCGATCGAGCGCATCCTGCGCACGCGCCACGGCGACCTGCTGCTCGAGGTCGAGGTCGAGTCGCTCGACCAGCTCCGCGAGGCGCTGCGGCCCGAGGTGGACCGCATCCTGGTGGACAACCGTCCGCCCGAGGAGGTCCGCCGCGCCGTCGAGGCGGCCGACGCCTGGTGCGCCGAGCATCCCTCCGACAGCCCGCGGCGGCGCCCGGACGCGCGGCGCTGGCCGGAGCTCGAGGTCTCGGGCGGCATCACCCTGGCCACGGCGCGCGCCTACGCCGAGACCGGCGTGGACTACCTCTCGATCGGGGCGCTGACCCACTCGGCGCCGGCGCTCAACCTGAGCCTGGAGATCGAGGAAGTTGGCTAGCACCTTCGACCGCGTGGACTTCGCCTCGCGCCTGCACACGCGGCGGCTGGGGCGTTCGCTGGTTGCGCGCGCGCGCGTCGGCTCGACCAACGACGAGGCGTGGACGACGGCCGCGGCGCACGCGCCCGACGGCACGGTGGTGGTGGCCGACGCGCAGAGCGCCGGTCGCGGGCGCCTGGGGCGCATCTGGCACACCGCGCCGGGGAAGTCGCTGGCGCTGTCGGTGCTGCTGCGGCCGGAGGGCGCCACGCGGGCGCTCGGGCTGCTGCCGCTGGCCGCCGGCCTGGCCGTGGCCGAGGCGCTGGACGGGTTGGGCGCCCGGCCCGCGCTCAAGTGGCCGAACGACGTGCTGCTCGCCGGCCGCAAGGTGGCCGGAGTACTGTGCGAGACGCGGCGGGGCGCGGCGGTGGTCGGCGTCGGCGTGAACCTCGCGCAGGTCGCGGCGGACTTCCCGGCCGAGATCGCCGAACGGGCCACGTCGCTGGCCCTGGTCGGGATCGTTGCGAGCCGCGAGGCGATGGCGGCGGCCTTCCTCGATGCCTTCGAGGCCCGCTGGGAGGCACTGGCCGGCGGCGACGCGGTCGGGCTGCTGGCGGCCTGGAGCGCGCGCGCCGACTTCTGGGGACGCCGCGTGGTGGTGCGGACGAGCGGGGGCGAGACCGGCGGCGTGGCGCGCGGACTCGACGCCGAGGGGGCGCTGCGCCTGGAACTGGCCGACGGTGGCGAGCTCGCGGTGCGGGCCGGGGACCTGGAGCTGGGGGAGACGGAGACGGGGACGTGAGCGACGACGATCGGCCGGTGGGCGAGATGAGCTTCCTGCAGCACCTCGAGGAGCTGCGGGGCGCGCTGGTGCGCTCGACGCTGGCCTGCCTGGTCGGCGCGGTCGGCGGCTGGTGGCTGGCGCCGATCGTGCTCACCGACATCATCCGCCGCACGGTGGGGCACGTCGTGGTGCTGGCGCCGGTCGAGGCCTTCAGCGAGCGCATCAAGCTGGCGCTGATCCTCGGGCTGTGCATCGCGCTGCCCATCGTGTTCGTGCAGATCTGGGGTTTCATCGTGCCCGGGCTGTTCCGGCGCGAGCGCCGGCTGGTGCTGCCGATGGCGCTGTTCTCGATGACCCTGTTCGCGGCCGGCGCGGCGGCCTCGTACTTCTACGTCACCCCGCTGGTCGCGCGGGTGATGACGGGTTTCCTGCTGCCGGGCATGGTGCAGCAGATCCGCGTCGGCGAGCTGCTCTCGTTCCTCTATAACCTCTCGCTGTCCTGCGGACTGGTGTTCCAGCTCCCGCTGGTCACGATGCTGCTCACCGCGCTGGGCCTGGTGACCCCGGGCCTGCTGCTGCGGCAGTGGCGCTACGCCATCGTGGCCGTGTTCGTGGTGACGGCGGTGATCACGCCCGGTGACGTGGTCATCGCCCAGCTCATCATGGGCGTGCCCATGATGGGCCTGTACTTCCTGAGCGTGGGGCTCTCCTGGTTCGTGGCGCGACGCCGCCGCGACCGCGAGACGCCGCGCGCCCGCATCCTGGAGGAGCAAGACGGTGCCTGAGCGACGCGCAAGCCGGCGGCCCTCGCGGCCGGGGAGCGGACTGCTGACC
>CAYNPF010000434.1:0-1994 GCA_964398895.1 uncultured bacterium | reverse complement strand
TGCGCCACATGCGGGCGGTGCAGCGCGAGATGAAGCGCATCGCCGGCCTGCGCGACGACGAGCTGATGGCGGCGGCCAAGCAACTCGGCGCGCCGTACGAGATCGTCCGCCAGGTGAGGGAGCTGGGCGGCCGGCTGCCGGTGCCCAACTTCGCCGCCGGCGGCGTGGCCACGCCGGCCGACGCCTCGCTGATGATGCAGCTCGGCGCCGAGTCGGTGTTCGTCGGCTCGGGCATCTTCGAGGTCGGGCTCGAGCTCAAGCCGGAGGAGCAGCGCCGCGAGCAGCTCCGCATGGCGCGCGCCATCGTGCAGGCGGTCGCCAACTACGACGATCCCGAGCTCCTGGCGCGGATCTCCGCGGGCCTGCCCCGGGCGATGAAGGGCGTGGCGGCGGAGTCGGTGCCCGTCGAAGAGCAGCTCGCCAAGCGCGGGTGGTGAACGTTCCGGTGCCGTCGCGCGTCGGGGTGCTGAGCCTGCAGGGCGACTTCGCCCGGCACGCGGCCGTGCTGGCCGGGCTGGGGGTGACGCCGGTGCGGGTCTCGAAGAGCGCGCACCTCGCCGGCCTGGCGGCGCTGGTCATGCCGGGAGGCGAGTCCACGACCATGCTGCGCCTGCTCGCGGTCACCGGGATGCGCGCGCCGCTCGAGCGCTTCGTGCGCGAGCGGCCGGTGCTGGGCACCTGCGCCGGTCTCGTCCTGCTCGGGCGCGGGGGCGACGGGCTGCCGGCGCCGCCATTGGAGGTGCTCGACGTGGTGGTGGAGCGCAACGCCTACGGCCGGCAGGTGGATTCCTTCAGCCGCCCGGTGGACGTGCCCGTGCTGGGTGGGCGCTTCGACGCGGTGTTCATCCGCGCGCCGCGCATCCGCCGCGTCGGCCGCGGCGTCGCGGTGGTGGCCCGCCGCGAGGGCGAGCCGGTGGGCGTGCGCGCGGGCCGCGTGGTGGGGCTGGCCTTCCATCCCGAGCTGACGCCCGATTCGCGGCTGCACCGCTGGTTCCTCGCCGAGGTGGCGGGGCTGCGGCCCGTGGCCGCGGGGGGACGCCCGTGACCATGCCCAGCCCGGAGCGCCGGGTCTTCCACGAGTTCCTCGAGCGGCACCATCGTTTCCTGCTCACCACGCACGTCAATCCTGACGGTGACGGGCTGGGCAGCGAGGTCGCGCTGGCGCTGTGGCTGCGGCGGATGGGGCGCGAGGTGCGCATCCTCAACGACTCGCCGGTGCCGGCGGCGTTCACCTTCCTCGCGCGGCACCTGCCGATCGAGACCTTCGAAGAGGCGACGGCCGACCGGGCCTTCGACGCCGCCGACGCCCTGATCGTGCTGGACGTCAGCAACCGGCAGCGCATCGGCCGGCTGGCGCCGCTGCTCGACCGTCACCTCGTGCCGGTCGCGGTGGTGGACCACCACGCCTCGCACGCCACCGGCTTCGGCCAGGTGAACGTGATCGAGCCCGAGGCCTCGGCCACCGGCGAGATCGTCTACGGCCTGATCCGCGAGAGCGGCCACGAGCTGGACGCCGACCTGGCCGAGGCGCTCTACGTCGCGCTGATGACCGACACCGGCTCCTTCCGCTTCTCGAACACCGACAGCCACGCCCACCGCATGGCCGCCGAGCTGCTCACCCACGGGCTCGACCCGCAGCGCATCCACGCCCAGGTGCACTCGCACGCCACCGCGGCGCGGCTGCGCTTCTTCGGCGAGGTGCTGGCGGCGCTGGAACTGGTCGAGGACGACCGCATCGTCGTGCTCGAGGCGACGCCGGAGCAGTTCCAGCGGCACGGCCTGGTGGGTGCGGACACCGACGGCCTGGTGGACATGCCGCGCAACATCGTCGGGGTCGAGGCGGTGGTGCTCTTCTCCGAGGTGGAGAGCGGCAAGGTCAAGGTGAGCATGCGCTCGACCGGGCGCATCGCCGTGGACCAGCTCGCCGCCTCGCTCGGCGGCGGCGGGCACCCGCACGCCGCCGGCGTGGCGCTGCGGGCGACGCGCGCCGAGGC
>CAYNPF010000433.1:0-2018 GCA_964398895.1 uncultured bacterium | reverse complement strand
GGCCACGCCACCGTGGCCGGGCTCCGACTTCGCTGTCGCGCCCACAACCAGTACGCGGCCGAGCGGGCCTTCGGTCGGGACTTCATGAGCACGAAGCGGAACCGAAATGCGCGGCCCACGCTGCCCGAACACGCGCTGGAGGTCATCCCGTGGTTGCGGCACCTCGGGATGAGACCCGACGAGGCGCGTCGCTACGCCGGCTGCTGCTCGGACATGCCCGAGGCAACGCTCGAAGTTCGCCTGCGGCACGCGCTCCGGTGCTCGGCCAGATCCTCGCCCCAGCGGGTGGCGTAGCCCGGCATCGGGGGCACCGCATCGCGCAGCCGCGACGTCGCCCGTGGCCCGCGCCCCCGCGCGGCAGTCAGGCCCACCCGACCCGGCGCCCTACAGACCCGAAGCCCATCACTGCGCCGCCCCGCACGTTGCGCGGGCTTCGGCGCGCGTGGCATCCTGCGCGGCATGACACCGCATGTCATGAAGCCAGCCATCGTCGTCGGTACCCGCCCCGAGATCATCAAGATGGCCCCCATCGTGCGCGCCTGCCGCGCACGCGGCCTGCCCGCCCTGTTGCTGCACACCGGCCAGCACTACTCCTTCGAGATGGACGGCATCTTCTTCGCCGAGCTCGGCCTGCCTCCCGCCGACGTGAATCTCGAGGTTGGCTCCGGCACGCAGGTCTACCAGATCGCCTCGGTCCTCGGCGGCATGGAGCCCGTGCTCGCCGAGCACCGGCCCGACGTCGTGCTGGTCGAGGGCGACACCAACTCGGTGCTGGCCGCGGCGCTCGCCGCCCGCCAGTCCGGGATCGCCGTCGGGCACGTCGAGGCCGGGCTGCGTTCCTACGACCGCCGCATGCCGGAGGAGCTGAACCGCATCCTCACCGACCACATGGCCGATCACCTCTTCGCCCCCACCGAGGAGTCACGCGCCCTGCTGCTCGGCGAGGGCATCCCCGACGCGCGCATCGCCGTCACCGGCAACACCGTGGTGGACGAGCTGCTGCTGCAGCGCGAGCGTTCGCGCGATCCTGGCCGGCTCCGGCGCTTCGGCGTCGAACCCGGGCGCTTCGCCCTCGCCACGCTGCACCGCGCCGAGAACGTGGACGATCCCGCGCGGCTGCGCGGCTGCCTGCGCGGGCTCGCCGCCGTGGCCGACGCGCTCGACCTCGTGGTGCTGGCCGCGCTCCATCCCCGCACGCAGGCGCGCATCGCCGCCGCCGATCCGCACCTGACCGACGGCCTGCGCGTGCTGCCGCCGCTCGGCTACCTCGACTTCCTCGGCCTGCACGCCGAGGCGGCGCTGATGCTCACCGACTCCGGTGGTCTCCAGGAAGAGGCCTGTTGCCTGGGCGTGCCCTGCGTGACGATGCGCGACAACACCGAGCGGCCGGAATCGGTCACGGCGGGAGCCAACGTGCTGGCCGGGGCCGACCCCGAACGCATCGTCGCCGCCGCGCGCGAGATGCTGCCGCGCCGGGGCGGCTGGGCGAACCCGTTCGGCGACGGGCACGCCGGAGAGAAGATCGTGGAGCGCCTGATCGCGGACTGAGCCCGCCGGCGCCGACGTCTGCAATCGAACGGCCACCCCGCGGGGTGGCCGTTCGCGTTCCGCGCTCGGGACGTTCAGCGCACGATCGCCCCTACGCGCCGTGCAGCGACTCCTGGGCGCGCTTCAGCTTGGCCAGCGTCTCCTCGAGCTGCTCGAGCCGCTGGCGCTCGCGCTCGACCACCTCGGGCTTCGCCTTGGCGAGGAAGTCCGAGTTGCTGAGCTTGCGCCGCGTGCCCTCGAGGTCGCGCATGAGCCGGTCGGTCTCCTTGACCAGGCGCTCGCGCTCGGCATCGAGGTCGATCAGCCCCTCGAGCGGCAGGAACACCTCCGCCCCCTGCACCACCGCCGAGGCCGCGACCCGCGGGCGCGCCCCGTCGCGCGCCAGGGTGAGGCTCTCGATCTTCGCCAGCGGCCGGATCTGGTCGGCGAGCGTCTCCACCAGGTCGAGCTGCGCCGCCTCGCCGCGCACG
>CAYNPF010000432.1:0-2029 GCA_964398895.1 uncultured bacterium | reverse complement strand
GGCGCGGACGCGACGCATGCAGGGGCGCCTCGAGGAGGCGCGCGACTCGTACCGCAGCGCGCTGGCGCTGCGGCCCGCCTACGACACCGCGGCCCTGGAGCTGGCGGGCGTGGAGCTGGCGCTGTGCCGCGTGCCGCAAGCCGAGGAGGTGCTGGGGGGCGTGGTGGCCCGGCATCCCGACTGGCCCGACGCCCAGGCGCAGCTCGGTCGCGTGCGCCTGCTGCGGGGGGACGCGGCCGGGGCGGAGGGGCCGCTGCGCGCGGCCGTCGCCGCCAACCCGCGTTACGCGGCGGCCCGCGCCGACCTGGGCTGGGCCCTGCTCGCGCAGGGACGGACCAGCGAGGCCGACGAGGAGTTCGCCCGGGCGCTGGAGCTGGATCCGCTGCACGCGGTGCCGCGCCAGCAGCTGGAGTGGCGCGAGCTGCTCGCCGTGCGGCGCCCCGACGGTCCGGCCGGGGCATGACGGGACCCCGTCGCCGGGGCGGGGCGACGGGGTCCGGGATGGACGACGGTGCGGCTACGCGGTCGCGGGCTTGCGAGTGCTGCGAACCGCCTTGGTGACCTTGCCGCTGCGGAGGCACCGGGTGCAGACGTCCAGGTTCTTCACCCGGCCGTCCACCAGCGCCCGCACCCGCTGCAGGTTGGGGTTCCAGACCCGGTTGGTCAGGTTGTGAGCGTGGCTCACGTTGTGGCCTGCCATGGGCCCCTTCCCGCAGATATCACATCGCTGAGCCAAGGAAAGACCTCCTGCCGGTGATCCAATGCCATGCAGCCGAATGAGCGCGCGAGTCTAACAGGGTGGGGGGGGGCTGTAAAGCGGGCCCCGGGTGGCCCGCGGCGCGCGGGTGGCGACGTCGCCCCGCTGCGGCGGATGTGCGAGAGTGACGCCGCCATGCCGACCCCGCCGCCCGCATCGCGTCGCCCGGAGGCCTCCCGGCCCGCCCTGGAGCCCGTCTCCCGCCTGCAGTACCTGCCCGGCGTGGGTCCGGTGCGCGCCGAGCTCTTCGGCCGGTTGGGGCTCACCACGCTCGAGCACCTGATGCGCCACTACCCGCGCGCCTGGCTCGACGCGCGCCGCTTCGTGCGCATCGCCGATCTGCGGCCGGGCGAGCTGGTGACCGTCGAGGGCACGGTGCACAGCGCGATGGCCATCCGCACCCGCTCCGGGCGCACGGACTTCCAGGCGGCGCTGGACGACGGCAGCGGCCGGCTGGGGCTGTACTTCTTCGGCCAGCCCTACCTCTCGCGCACGCTGGTGCGCGGCGTGCGCGTGGTGGTGAGCGGTGAGCTGGACCGGCTCGAGCGCCGCATGCTGAACCCGTCGTTCGAGGTGGTGGAGGGTGAGGTCGCGGACCTGCTCCACGTCGGCCGGCTGGTCCCGGTCCACGCCCTCACCCGGGGACTGAACGCGCGGGGCGTGCGCCGGGCGGTGCGGCTGGCCCTGGACGCCGCCGCCGACCGGGTCGTGGATCCGCTGCCGCCCGCGCTGGTGGCGGAGCGGAACCTGGCGCCGCTTGGCGAGGCGCTGCGGCAGATCCACTTCCCCGAGGACGAGGCGCGGCGGGACGAGGCGCGGCGTCGCCTCGCCTTCGAGGAGCTCTTCCTGCTGCAGGCCGTGCTCGAACTGCGCCGCCAGGCGCTGGCCCAGGAGGGCCGCGGCATGTGCACGGCCGGTCCGGGCGATCTGGCCGCCCGGGTGCGCGCGGCGCTGCCCTTCGCACTGACGCCCGACCAGGACCACGCCGTGGACGAGATCGTGGCCGACATGCGCCGCGCGAGCCCGATGCACCGCATGCTGCTGGGCGACGTCGGCAGCGGCAAGACGGTGGTGGCCCTCCTGGCCGCGCTGCACGCGCTCGAGGCCGGGCACCAGGTCGCCTTCATGGCCCCGACCGAGATCCTCGCCCGCCAGCACGGCGCGACGCTGGCGCGGCTGGTGGAGCCGGCGGGCGTCGGGATGGCGGTGCTCACCGGGACCACGCCGGCGGCCGAACGCCGGGCGCTGGCCGCGCGGCTGGAGGCGGGCGAG
>CAYNPF010000431.1:0-2034 GCA_964398895.1 uncultured bacterium | reverse complement strand
CGCAAGGGGATCATCCCCGACGTGCTGGTCATGACCGCCACGCCGATCCCGCGCACGCTGATGCTGGCCTGCTACGGGGATCTGGCGGTGAGCACCCTGCGGGCGCGGCCGGCGGGCCGGGGGCGGCTGGTCACCCGGGTGACGGGGGAGGAGAAGTACCCGCAGGTGGTGGACTTCCTCGCCCGCGAGCTGCAGGCGGGCCGCCAGGCCTACGTGGTGGTGCCCCTGATCGAGGACGCCGGGCGCGCGGAGGCCCGCGCCGCCGAGGTCGAGTTCGAGCGCCTGTCGGGCCAGCCGGCGCTGCGCTCGTTCCGCCTCGGGCTGCTGCACGGGCGGCTGAAGGCCGACGAGCGGCGCGCGACCATGGAGTCGTTCGTCCGCAACGAGACGCGATTGCTGGTGACCACCACGGTGATCGAGGTGGGCGTGGACGTGCCGAACGCCACGGTGATGGTGATCGAGAACGCCGAGCGCTTCGGCCTCACCCAGCTCCACCAGCTCCGCGGGCGGGTCGGGCGCGGGGCGCACCGCTCCGTCTGCGTGCTGGTGGCCGGCCCGGGCGCGGGGGCCACGGCGCGCGAGCGGCTCGATCTCATGGCCACCACCGCCGACGGCTTCCGCCTGGCCGAGGCCGACCTGCGGCTGCGCGGGCCGGGCGAGATGTGGGGAACGATGCAGAGCGGCGTGCCGCGCTTCAAGCTCGCCGATCCGTGGCGCGACGAGGCCCTGCTGCGGGAGGCGCGGGACGCCGCGCGGGCGCTGGTGAGCGGGGACCCGCAGCTCCTGCGCGCCGAGCACGCGCCGCTGCGGGAGACGCTGCGCGCCCACTACCGCGAGCCGCTCGACATCGCCCTCGGTGGCTGAGTCGCGTGGGCACCGGGTTCCCCTGGGCGGCGGTTTCGTGCACAATACCGGCGGGAGGTCGAACGGTGATCATCTCCTGTCCCGAGTGCGGTACCGGCTACCTGCTCCCCGAGTCGTTGATGGGGCCCGGCGGCGCCAGCGTGCGCTGCCCCCGCTGCCAGCGGCACTTCGTGGTGGAGCCCCGCGGCCGCTCGCCCGAGCCCGCGGTGACGCCGGAGATCGCCGCCTCCGACGTTCCATCCGCCCCCATCTCGTTGGATCCCCTGACCGTGGCACGCGCCGTGCTCGAACGAATGTCGCGGGAACAGGGCGAGGCGATCGAGCAGGCGCGCCGGGCGCACCGGTTCTTCGCCGAACACGGTCCCGCGTTGATGGAGGCCTTCGAGGCGTATCGGCGTGAGGCCGGCGAGGATGCCGGTCCCGGACCGTTCCGCGAAGCGCTCCGCGAACGCTGGGGCGTGGAGCTGCTGCCCCTCTCGTCCGTCGGGGACTGAAACCCCCGCAGTGGGGCAAGTCCCCCGGTCACAGGGCACGCCGGTCGCCGTGGCCGTGCAGGATGCACGCTGTTCCCACGGATCCCGGCGGCGCTCTTTGACTCGGTCCGGTGTCAAGACCACAATCGAAGCTACCCTCAGCGCAACCACTCGATACGGCATCCACGAGGAGAACCATCCCATGCGTCCACGCTTCTCCGTCGCCCTGGGTCTGATCGGCCTGTTGCTGGCCGTCTCACCCTCCCTGGCCGCCTCCCGGACCACCCTGTACCTCGACCGCGGGCTGCAGGAGCTGGAGCGGGGCGGGCCGGTGCTCCCGGCCTATCGGCCCCAGCCCATGGTCACCGCGGCGCGCGACCAGCTGAACGGGTCGTCCGGCCACGCGTTGATGCGGGAGTTCGTGGAGCCGGACGAGTTCGGCGTCATCCTGGAGTTCGACGGCACCCGCGCCGAGCTGGAGGCGCAGGGCGTGCGCGTCAACAGCCAGATCGGGAACGTGTTCACCGCGCGCGTCTCGCGCGACCAGGTGGGTGCTCTGCGCAACCTGACCGGCGTGCGCAAGGCGCAGCTCGCCCGCTACCTGCGGCCCAACCTGAACGTGAGCGCGGCGGACGTGCGCGTGGATCTCGAGCACGCGGGCTCGGGCTCCCCGCCGGTCTACGCCGGCCGCACGGGC
>CAYNPF010000430.1:0-2037 GCA_964398895.1 uncultured bacterium | reverse complement strand
GCCTGCCTCGATCTCCTGGGCCTCGGGGCCGCTGAGGAAGCGGCACCCGGAAAGCCACATCGTGTCCTTGCCGTCGGCCTGGCCGAACTCCGCGGCCCGGCTCGAGCCGATCTGGTCGCCGAAGTGGCTCTTGCGCAGCGAGCCGCCGGCCGCGCGATCGGTGTGGACCGCGCCGGGGGTGACGGCGAAGCTCAGGAAGTAGATCTCGCCGGTCCAGGGATCCACCCGGCGGATCTCGACGTCCTGCAGGACCGAGAAGCGGTAGCTCTGCGCCCCGCCGTTCGCCGGGGCGGCTTCGAGCTCGACCCCGAGCGGGAAGGCCTCGAGGGTGATGGACGGCCGCTGGCCGGCGGCTCCGGGACTGACGATGGCCGGCCGCGGGTCGGAGGCGTCCACCTCGACCACACGGCCCAGCGCCAGGTCGTAGATGAGCTTGTTCATCACGTCTCCGCGGGAGCGTCGGCCGGGGTGCGGCAGTCGCCGGCCTGCAGGCCCACGCTGAAGGTGTCCGTTCCCGTCGCGAGCACCCGCCAGACCCGGACCGGGAACGGGGTGCGCGACGGCAGGGTGAGAGTGACCGTCGCGCCGGAGGCGGTGACCACCACGACCGCACGCGCGACGTCGTCGCGGTTGATCAGGGCCGTAGCGAGGAAGTCGAGGTTGTGGTCGTCGTCCGGCGTGACGTCTTCGACGTGCGTGAGCGAGGACGTCAGCGGACCGGAGCCGCCGCCGTACTGGTTCGCGCAGTAGTCCTTGCTCATGCAGTCCTCCTAGAAACGGGAAGCGACGATCCTCGGCGCGCGTGCGGGCACGGATGGCACGCCTTCGGAGCCGTTGTGGTTCCGGACGGTGCCGTTGCCGTTGCTGTTGGCCTTGGGGGTCGCTCCCCCGTCCTTCGAGCCCTTCGAGCGGGCTTCCTCGTCGGCGCGGCGCTTCTCGTCTTCCAGGAGCGCGGCCTCGACGTCGGCGGCCAGGCTGCCGGGCGGAGCGATGCTCACGCCGAGGGCGGCGGCCTTCTGCTGCTCCTCGGCGAGCTCCTCGAGCGTCTCGTCGAAGTCCTCGTTGTCCTCGGCCATCACCTGGTGCCGACTGCGCAGACCGCAGGCGATCCGCAGCGCGTGGTTCTGCGAGTCCTGCAGGGTGTTCATCGTGGTCCAGCCGCGCCCGCGGTGGTCCACCTCGGCGTAGGGCCCGACCGGGCGCGCGCGGCGGCCGCCGGGCAGCTCGATCGCGCCGCGCAGCAGCGCCAGGCGCAGCGCCGTGAAGTAGATGGGCGCGTGCAGGTCCTGGATGACCAGCTCCTGCAGTAGCCGCCAGATGTCCTGCTGCGTCAGCTGGCCGGCCCGGGAGCTGGTGTAGTTCACTCCCTCCAGGTTGTTGGCGATCTCGTAGTGCAGCCCGCCGACGCCGCTGGCGATCCCCTGCAGCATCAGGTTCGTGAACTCGGGCACGATCGCGTTGGGGTGTTCCGACTTGAAGGTCGCGATGTCCTCGCCCGGGTGCAGCCGATTCCAGGCGAGCGGCTCGACCACGATCTCTTCGGGGCGGGTGGCGCCGCGGCGGCGCCCGACCACGGGCTCCCCGTCGAGGTCGGTCTGCTCTTGGTCCTCGGCCAGCTCGTCCACGTCCTCGGGGTCGCTGGCGTCCTTGTCGGGCTTGATGAACCCCATGGTCGTGGCGCCAGCGCGGGAGGCGTACAGCTCGGCCTCGCCGTAGGCGCCGAGCTGGTTGAGGATCTCCATGGCGGCGTGGAAGGCGGTGATGCCGCGCGCCTGGTTGAGCCGCACGCCGAGCATCAGGTGGAGCATCTCGCCCGTGCCGGTCTCGGGGTTCCAGGCAGGGACGAAGACGCGCTCGCCCTCGGGCCAGCCGTACTCGGAGCCCGGCTGCCGGACCCAGTAGCCGACCGGGGCGCCGTTCTCGTCGAGCTCGACGCTCTGGCGGATCTCGCGCTCGCGCGGGCTGGCGGGTCGGTTGTAGTTCTCGTCCACCAGGTCAGCGTCGATGAACTGCAGCGCCAGCCCGTGACGGTTGGGT
>CAYNPF010000429.1:0-2045 GCA_964398895.1 uncultured bacterium | reverse complement strand
GGCGGTCGAGCTGCACTTCGTCGAGAGCGGCCTGACCGGCACCGCCGCCGTCGAGGCGAAGCACCTCGACGCCGCGCTCGAGCGCGTCGGCCGCGCCGCGGCCGGCATCCGGGCCGCCGACTTCGCCGCCCGCCCCGAGTACATGGCCTGCGGCTACTGCCCCTACAACACCTTCTGTCCGTTCACCGCCACCCGGGGGACTCCATGACCGATCACGATCCGCGCCCGCTGCGCGACGCGGCCGCCGCGCTGGCGCGCGAGGCCGGCGCGATCCTGCGCGAGGGCCACGGCCGCACGCACGCACCCGAGCACAAGGGCCGCATCGACCTGGTCACCGCGTACGACCGCCGCTCCGAGCGGATCGTGATCGAGGGCCTGCGCCGGCGCTTCCCCGACCACGCGATCCTCGCCGAGGAATCGGGCGCGCACGCCGGCGCCGGCGCGGCCGTGCGCTGGATCGTGGACCCGCTCGACGGCACCACGAACTTCGCCCACAACTACCCGTTCTTCGCGGTCTCGATCGCCGCCGAGGTGGAGGGTCGGCTGGCCGCCGGCGTGGTCTACGACCCCATCCGCGACGAGCTGTTCGCCGCGGCCGCCGGGCACGGGGCCACCCGCAACGACGAGCCGATCAGGGTCTCGGACATCGCCCGCGTCGAGGACGCCCTGCTGGTGACCGGCTTCCCCTACGACGTGCGCGAGCACCCGGAGCGCTCGCTGCCGCACTTCGCCGCCTTCCTCGGCCGCGCCCAGGCGGTGCGGCGCGACGGCTCGGCGGCGTTGAACCTCTCCTACCTCGCCTGCGGCCGCTTCGACGGCTTCTGGGAGCTGCAGCTTTCGCCCTGGGACGTGGCGGCGGGCACGCTGCTCGTGCGCGAGGCCGGCGGGATGGTGACCGCCTACGACGGCGGCGAATCACGGCTCGACGGCCGGCAGATCCTCGCCAGCAACGGTCGCATCCACGACGAGATGCGGGGCATCCTGGCGGGCACCTCGTCCGGCTAGCTCGTCCGGACGAAGTCCACGCGGCGCACGACCTCCTCGCCGGCCACCAAGTCGCGCACGGTGATCTCGAGGCGGTAGCCGCCGGGCGGCAGCGTCGTCACCGGCACCGAGATGAACTGGCGCCGCAGGCCGCCGAGGTGCTGCTCCTCGCGCGAGACCGAGACGGCCGGCGGCGGCGCGGGCACGAGGAGCTTCTGCACCCAGTGCCGCGTGTCCCGCGCCGTCGAGCGGACGGTGTAGACGTATTCGAAACGGGCCAGGCCGTCGCGGTCGGCCCGCAGGTGGTAGATCTCGAAGTAGGCGGTGAGCGGACCGGCGCCGCCGACGCGCGCGCCGGGATTGGGCTCGATGCGCACGGTGCTGCCGCCCTCCGGCGGCCCGCAGGCGACGACCACGTCGCTGAGCGCCAGCCCGCTGGCCGGCGCCGGCAGCTCCACGGTGCGCCGCAGCACGCCGCGGCGGTCGGCCCCGTCGTGCACGGTCAGGCTCACCGTGTAGGACCCGGACGGCAGCTCGGCGCTGAAGTCGCCGACCTGCCGCGTCGTCGCCTCGCAGGCCGACGGCGCCAGCGACCGCTCGGCCCGGGCCCGCACCACCCCCGCCGTGTCGAGCACCGACCACTCGGCCCGCAGCTCGTCGGTCGGACCACCCGCGGTCTCGAACTGCAGCAGCAGGCGCGGCCGGCCATCGGCCTCGAAACGGGCCAGCGTGGACCGCAGCGGCAGCGGCGTGGCTCCCGGCGGCAGCATCGGGAAGACGCCGCGGCCGCCGCGCGTGCCGAGCGCGCCGCCGAGGTGTGCCAGCACCGCCGGGTCGGGCACCGGGTCGGTGCTGTGGCTGGTCGAGACGGGCAGCAGGTAGTGCTCGGACAGCAGGCGGTCCTGCAGCGTCACCAGCATGCCCAGCTCGGGATAGCTCCACGCCAGGAGGTTCGCCGCGTCGGGCGGGGTGGTGGCGAAGGTGCGCCCACCCCACTGACCGATCGGGTTGTAGGCCATCTCCGCCGGCGGCCCGTAGCGCACGTAGATCTCGCCCCGCTC
>CAYNPF010000428.1:0-2053 GCA_964398895.1 uncultured bacterium | reverse complement strand
GATCTCCGCGGCGATCGCCGCCGGGTCCTCGCTGCGCGGGTTGTCGGTGGTGACCCAGACCTCGCCGGCCCCGGCCCGGGCCACGCGACCCATGAGCGGGCGCTTGCCGCGATCGCGGTCGCCGCCGCAGCCGAAGACCAGCAGCACGCGGCCCCGCGCGTGCTCGCGCACCGCCGCCAGCGAGCGCTCGAGCGCGTCGGGAGTGTGGGCGTAGTCCACCGCCACCGTGAACGGCTGCCCCGCCGTCACCGTCTCGAGACGGCCGGGCACCACCGGCACCGCCGCCAGCCCCGCCCGCGCCGCCGCCGGCGCCACGCCCAGCGCTCGGGCCGCGGCGAACGCCGCCGCCGCGTTCCAGGCGTTGTAGCGGCCGAGCAGGGGCAACCGGAGCTCGATGGCCCCGTCGGCCTCGAGGCCGACGAGCAGCCCGGCCGCGTCGGCGGCGACCCGCGCGATGCGCACGTCCGCCCCGGCGGACGCGCCGTAGCCCACCGGCCGCAGCCCGCCGTGCCGCGCCGACTCGAGCACCGCTCCGGCGTGCGGGTCGTCCAGGTTCACCACCGCCGTCGCACGCTGGCCGGGCGGCGGCCCGTTGCGACCGTCGAAGAGCATGAGCTTGGCGTCGAGGTAGGACTCCATCGTGCCGTGGTAGTCGAGGTGGTCCTGGGTCAGGTTCGAGAAGGCCACGACGTCGAAGGCCAGACCGTAGGCGCGACGCTGCACCAGGGCGTGGCTGCTCACCTCGAGCGCCACCGCCTGCACGTTCGCGTCGGCCATCTCGCGCAGCAGGGCCTGCAGGTCGTGGGCCTCGGGCGTGGTGTAGGGATTGGGACGCGAGACGCCCGCGAAGCGGATGCCGGTGGTGCCGATCAGGCCGGGCGCGAGGCCCGCGGCGCGGAAGACCGACTCGAGCAGCCAGCTCGTCGTGGTCTTGCCGTTGGTCCCGGTGAGTCCGACCAGGCGCAGGCCGCGCGACGGGCTGCGGAAGTAGCGGTCGGCGGCCTCGGCCAGCGCACGGCGGACCTCGGCGACGCGCACCAGCGGCCCGGCCTCGTCGGCGAAGCCCGCTTCGACCACTGCCGCCAGCGCGCCGCGCTCGAGCGCCTGACGCACGTGGGCCCGCCCCTCCTGGCGCAGGCCCGCGAGCGCGAAGAACAGGTCGCCGGGCTCCACCCGGCGCGAGTCGGAGGCGAGGCCGCGCACCTCCCGCGCCGCGTCGCCGGCGAAGCCGGGCGAGCCCATCGCCTCGAGCAGTTCGCGCAGCGTCACGGCCGCCCCCGCAGCGCCACTGCCAGCGATCCGGCGCGACGCGGCTCGGGCAGGGCGGTCTGCACCACGCCGGGCTCGCACCAGAGCACGCACTCCGTCCGGGGGGTGAGCGGCGAGCCGGGCGGCGGCGATTGCCGCACCACCAGACCGCGGCCCGAGATCTTCGCCTGCACCTGCAGGCGCCCGAGACGGCGCAGCGCCTCGCGCAGCGGCAGCCCGGTGAGGTCGGGTACGGTGGCGCGGCTCGAATCGGCGGGCGGCTCCAGCCACACCGTCACGCGCGCACCGCGCTCCGCGGCCTGACCGGCGGCCGGATCCTGGGCCAGCGCGCGCGGCCCCCGCCCGGCGAAGTGGACGCGCAGGCCCTGGCCGGCGAGGCGGCGCTCGACCTCGCGCTGCGGCAGCAACCGCAGATCGGGCACCACCACCGGCGCGGGGGCCGGTGGCCGGGCGGCCACCTGGGTGGCGCCGCTGCCGAGCGGGCCGTCCGGCAGCCGGCGCAGGTCGAGCATGACCTCGCGGAACACCGGGGCGGCGATCTCGCCGCCGTAGTAGTGCCCGCTGTGGGGCTCGTCGATCACCACGATGCCGACCAGCCCCGCCTGTTCGGCCGGGGCGAAACCCACGAACGACGACAGGTACATGCCTCGGCCGTAGGTGCGGGTCGCCGGGTCGAACTTCTGCGCGGTGCCGGTCTTGCCCGCCACCGGCAGACCGGGGACGCGCGCGGCGCGGGCCGTGCCGCTGTCCACCACCGCCGTCAGCATCTGGCGCAGGGTCTCGG
>CAYNPF010000427.1:0-2057 GCA_964398895.1 uncultured bacterium | reverse complement strand
ACCGGCGGCAGGAGGCGCTGTTCGGGCAGAAGCTGCTGTCGGACGCCGAGTGGGACCAGGCGCGGTCGGCCATCGAGGGCGCGCGGGCCGCGGCGCAGGCCGCGCGGCAGGAGGTGACGCGATCCGACGCGGCGGTGGCGGCGGCCGCCGACAACCTGCGCAAGACGCGGTTCGAGGCGCCGTTCGACGGTGTGGTCAGCGCCCTGAACGTGGAGGCGGGCGAGAACGTCATCACCGGGACGATGAACAACCCGGGCACGGAGATCCTGGTGGTCTCGGACCTGTCGCGGATGCTGGTGCGGGCCGACGTGGACGAAACGGACGTCGTGGACATGCGGGTCGGGCAGAAGGCGCGGATCTACGTGGACGCGCTGCCGGACACCTTCTTCGCCGGCACGGTCTCGGAGATCGGGAACACCGCGAAGCGCTCGGCGAGTTCCGCGGTCGAGGGCCAGACCAACTTCGAGGTCAAGGTGGTGTTCGACGAGGACGTGCCCGCCGTGCGCCCGGGGATGAACGCGGACGTGGACGTGGAGACGGGGACGCACCTGCGCACGCGGGGCGTGCCGATCCAGGCGGTGGTCGTGCGCACGCAGAGCGATCTGGATCGCGCGGCGCACCGACCGGGCCAGCGGTCGAAGGCGGTGCGGCGGAGCCGGGGGCTGGACCTCGCGGCGGACGAGGACACCGTCGGGCGCAAGGAGAAGGAGATCACCGGCTTGTTCGTGGTCGGCAAGGACAACACGGCGCGCTTCGTGCCGGTTCGCACCGGGATCGCCGGCGAGTCGTCCATCGAGGTGTTCGGCGACACGCAGGTCGGGGACCTGGTGGTCGCGGGACCGTACAAGGCGCTGCGCGACCTGAAGCCGGGGGCGCGGGTGAAGCGTGAGGCCGCGGCGGCTGGCAAGGAGCGGAAGTGAGATGGGGACGCTGATCTCGATCCATGACCTGCACCGGGTCTACGCGGTGGGAAACGAGGAGGTCCACGCCCTCGACGGCGTGAGCGTGGACATCGCGCCCAACGAGTACCTCGCGATCATGGGGCCGTCGGGATCGGGGAAGTCCACGCTGATGAACATCCTCGGCTGTCTCGACACCCCGAGCAGCGGGTCGTACCGCTTCAAGGACCGCGAGATCGCCGCCCTGCCCGACGACGAGCTGGCGCGAATCCGCAACCGGGACATCGGGTTCGTCTTCCAGACGTTCAATCTGCTGCCGCGCGCGGACGCCCTGCACAACGTCGAGCTCCCGCTGATCTACTCGGGCTGCCGGCACGAGGAGCGCCGGCGCCGCGCGCGGGAGGCGCTGGAACTCGTGGGGCTGGGCGACCGCATGAAGCACCGGCCGAACGAGCTGTCGGGGGGGCAGCGGCAGCGGGTGGCCATCGCCCGCGCGCTCGTGAACCGGCCGAGCATCATCCTGGCGGACGAGCCGACCGGCAACCTCGACACCGCCACCGGCGAGGAGATCATGGCGGCGTTCCGCCGCATCTGGGAGCAGGGCAACACCGTGATCCTGGTGACCCACGAGGCCGACATCGCCGCCCACGCTCGGCGGGTGGTGCGCATGCGCGACGGGCACATCGAGAGCGACCTGGCGAACCCGGCGTCGCCGGCGGGGGCATGAACCTCCGCGAGAGCGTCGGCATCGCCCTGGCCGCCCTGCGGGCGAACAAGATGCGGTCGTTCCTGACGCTGCTGGGAACGATCATCGGTGTCGGGGCGGTCATCTTCGTGCTCTCGGTGGTCGAGGGGCTCAACCGCTACGTCTCGGAGAAGATGCTGGGCGTGGGCTCGAACGTGTTCTGGGTGGACAAGTTCGGCGCCGCGATGACCCAGGACGACTACCTCGACGCGCTGAAACGTCCGGACATCACGCTCGACGACGTGGAGGCCCTGCGGGAATCGGCGCCGCACGCGGGGGTCGTGGTCGCGGGAGGCAGCGCGTCGGTGGCGGTGCGCCACCGTGAGAAGGTGGTGCGGGGCGTCGAGCTGTGCGGGCGCAGCGAGGGCTACGACGTCGTCGAGGACCTGGCCCTGGACCATGGCCGGCACCTG
>CAYNPF010000426.1:0-2086 GCA_964398895.1 uncultured bacterium | reverse complement strand
TTGCCGACATTGGGGCGGCCGATGATCGCGACCACCGGGAGTCCGCTGGTGACTGCCGCCAGGTGGTCCTCCTTCGACGACCGGGCGCCGGGGGTGCACCCACCCGCGCCAGCGCGCCTCGGGTCCGGGAGATGGAGCGGGCAACGGGGTTCGAACCCGCGACCTCAAGCTTGGGAAGCTCGCGCTCTACCAACTGAGCTATGCCCGCCCGTACGCGGTCCGCTTCGAGCCGCGTGCGAAGCTAGTCGGGAAACCCGTTGCTGTCAACCGGGCTGGGCCGTCCCCCGGGGCTCGGTGTGCGGCGCCGGAGCGCGGTGGCGCAGCGCCTCGAGGACGTCGCGCGCGAGGTCCGCCGTGGCCCGCTCGGTGCCGTCAAGGCGCGTCGCCTCGATCTGGTGGCGGAACCACGTTCGCTGTCGCTTGGCCAGCCGTCGCGTGCGCAGGTTGATGCGGGCCGCGGCCTCGTCGCGATCCAGTCCGCCCTCGACGACGTCGAGCGCCTCGTCGTAACCAACGGCCCGCAGGGCCCGCACTGCGCCGCCGTGTCCGGCCTCCAGCAGGCCGCGGGCCTCCTCGATCAGGCCGGATCGCAGCATCCAGTCCGTTCGGCGCCCGATCCGCCCGGCCAGCACGCCGGTGGCGACGACGAGTTCGAAGACCCGCCACTCCCCCGCGACCGCGGGCTCGCCGCGGCGCTCGTGCCACCACGACAGCGGGCGTCCACTCGCCTCGTGCACCTCGAGGGCGCGGGTGATGCGCTGGCGGTCGCGCGGCTTCACGCGCGCCGCCGTCGCCGGGTCCACCAGCGCCAGCCGCTCGTGCAGGGCCTCCACGCCGAGGCGTTCGCACTCGGCCTGCAGGCGCTCGCGCACCGCGGGATCGTGCGGCGGCTCGCACGAGAGGCCGTGCTGGGCCGCGCGCAGCCAGAGGCCCGAGCCCCCGACCAGCACCGGCGTGCGACCCCGCGAGCGCACGGCGCGGCACACCGCCCCCGCCGCTCCCGCGTACCAGCCGGCGCTGGGCCGCTGCCCCAGAGCGAGGGCGTCGAAGAGGTGGTGGGGCCTCGCGGAGCGCTCGGCGGACGATGGCTTGCCGGTGCCGATCTCCAGCTCGCGGAAGACCTGCCGCGAATCCGCGCAGACGACCTCGCCGCCCAGGGCGTCGGCGAGGGCCTCGCCGAGATCCGTCTTGCCGGTGGCGGTCGCGCCCACGACCGCGACGATGCGCGGCTCGTCCACGGCTCAGGCCCGGCCGAAGCGCCGGTGCAGCTCCTCGAGGTCGAGGCGCACGTAGGTGACGCGCCCGTGCGGATCGCCGTGCGGGCGCGAGGTCGCGAAGAGCCGGTCCACCAGGGATCGCATCTCCTCCTGGGTGAGCGGATCGCCGGCGCGGGTCGCGGCATGGCAGGCCCAGGAGGCGGCGAGGCGGTGCGCGACATCCTCCCCCGGGGACCGGCCCGTGCTCTCGCTCATGCCGTCGAGCACGTCCTGCAGGAGTTGCCCCGGTCGCTCGTGGGCCAGGCCCGAGGGCACGCCCTGGATCACCACGGTCGGTGGGCCGAGCAGCGAGAGGTCCCAGCCGAGCTGGCGCAGGTGGGGGCCGAGCTCGAGCAGCAGTTCGAACTGGTCGTTCGTGAGGTCCACCAGGGTCGGGAAGAGCAGTTGTTGCGACGTGCCGACCTCGCCCTGCAGTCGGGCGAGGGCCTCCTCGTACAGGATGCGCTCGTGGGCGGCGTGCTGGTCGATGATGACCAGCCCGCCGCGCACCGGGGCCAGCACGTAGGTGCGGTGGAGCTGCCAGAGCTCCGGCTCCACATGGGCCCGTGGCTGGCTCGGGGCGGTCGTGCTGGCGGGCGGAACGGCCGCCGGGGCCGCGCCGGTCTCGAGGCCGAGGTAGGTCTGCTCCGGCGGGCCCTCCTGCACGCGCTCGGCCCAGGCCGGGTAGGCCGCCTGCCCGCCGCCTCCCCCGGGCACCACGCTGAAGGGCGGCGCGATCTGCGAGAGCGGTCGCGAGCAGCCGGAGACCACGGCCCCGAAGACGCGCTCCTCGTCGGCGAAGCGCACCTCGCGCTTGGTCGGATGCACGT
>CAYNPF010000425.1:0-2092 GCA_964398895.1 uncultured bacterium | reverse complement strand
AATACCGCTGCCCGATCGCCTGCACTACGAGGCCACCGTGCAGCGCGAGGCGCCGGCGATCTTCCGGGAGCAGATGGACGCCGCGCTCAAGTACGCGCTCAATCGTGAGACCGAGAAGCAGCTGCGGGGGATGCTGTGACCCCGCACGAGTTCAACACGCTGTGTGGGCTGCTGTTCGTGGTCTACCTCGTGGTGATGCTGCTGTGGGCCATCCCTCGGGCGTGGCGACGGATCGCGGCCTCGCGGGTCCTCCCCCGAGGCCGGCGCACGGGTCACGGCGACCCCAGCGCCCCGCGCGCTCTTCGGAGAAAAATCAGGTTGACACGGTTGACAGCCCGGTGGGTAAGGGCCGCGCGGGCGCTTGGATCGCGGGCGGAGCCGCCATGCATGCTGGGTTTGCGCTGGTACTCCGGCGACTCGCCTGACGGCAGAACATTCGGCCACCTGACAGTGCTTCGGTGCACCCCTGATTGCGATCTCGCCTCCACCTGCGCGGCCTCCGCGCGCACTCCGCCCGCGCCAGTTGCGGCCGCGGACGCACCAGCGGACCCGCGCGTGACGACCTGGCGGCACGGTTACCGCACCGGGATCACCCAGACGATCGAGCAGTTGCGGCGCCTGGCGGCGACCAAGGACGGACCTCGAATCGAGCTGGAGGATGCACTGAGCATGCTCGAGGCCTGGGCGTCTGACCCCAGCTGACGATGGCGCGCCCCACGGAAGGCCGGCGCCGCCCGCGAACGACGCGCCCCCCAGCACGCCCACGCACGTCTCGTACACGTCCCGCGGCCGGCACCGAAGATCGTGCGCGGCGTGCGTCCTCGAAGCCGGATCGAGCACCACGTGGGATGACGCAGGCGCAGTACGCCAGGTGGCGGAAGTCCCGGGGCCTGACCGGGGGCACGCGCGAGGGGGTGCGTAAGGCGGTGCTCGAGCACCGCATCGACCTGCTGCCGGACGGTCGCATCGACTGCCGAGCGGCTGACCGTGCCTGGGACGAGCGCTCCCTGCCTCGGGTGGACGCTCCGGCCAGTGCGGATTCCTCGGCTGGCGAGCACCTGACGAGCGCCCGCGCGGAGCGCGAGCTGGTGCGCAAACAGCTTGACCAGTTCCGCCTCGCCCAGGCGCTGCGCGAGACCGTCCCGGCGGCCGAGATCCTCGACGCAGCGACCGAGGCCCACCGCCTCACCCACGAGCGGCTGCGCAACCTCGCCCGCCGCCTGGGGCCCGTGGTCGCGGCCTGCTCGGACCCGGCGGAGTGCACGCGCATCCTCGAGCGTGAGATCGACGTCGCCGCGGCCGAGCTCGCGCAGCCGCTCACGCTGATCCCCGGGGGTTCCGACGCCGCGGCCGAGCTGGCGCGCGCGGCGGGCGGGCTGTCCGCGGACCCGACCGCCTACCCGCCGCTGCCCCCGGCGCCTCCGCCGCGCGGCCGCTTCGGGCGCTGACCATGGCCCTGGTGGACGCACCGCTCACCATCGCCGAGCTCTACGCCCGCGCATGCTCCGCCGGCTGGGAGCAGCCGCCGAAGCTGACCACGAGCCAGTGGGCAGACCGCTTCCGGCGCCTGGCCAAGGGGACCGGGCCCGACCCCGGACAATGGAGCACGGACCGCACGCCCTACCTGCGCGAGATCATGGACGTCATGGGGCCCGAGCACCCCTGCAAGCGGGTCGTGATCATGAAGGGCTCGCGCATGGGCGGCACCGAGGCCCTGAACAACTTCATCGGCCGCACGCTCCACCTCGATCGCCGCTCGGTGATCTTCTACAACCCCGACCTGGTGACGCGGAACGACTCGAAGACCGAGCGCATCGACCCCATGTTCGAGGAGTCCCCGGCGCTCGCCGCGCTGGTGCGCGCGAACCTGCGCACCCGGATCAGCCTGCCCGGATGCCAGCTCAGCATGGTGCACGCCTCGAGCGTGCGCTCCTTCCGCGCCCGCGGCGCTCCGGTCGTCGTCTGCGATGAGATCGACGCCTGGGTGCCGATCGTCTGTGCCGAGGGCGACAAGATCCGGCTCGCGGAGAAGCGCATCAGCAACTACCCGCGGCAGAAGATCGTCCTCAACTCGAGCCCGGGCGAGCGCGAC
>CAYNPF010000424.1:1671-2095 GCA_964398895.1 uncultured bacterium | reverse complement strand
CGCTGCCGCCCGAGCCGCTCGAGTCCCTGCCCTTCGGCGGGGCGCCCACGGGCTGGCCCTGTCCGCAGGATTCCATCTGGTCGGGCGGCGTGCACGTGCGCTGGGACAGCGCGGGCGGGCAGGGCAGCCTGATCCGCCACATCGGCCACCTCATGGTGGACCCCGGCGCGGGCGCGAGCTTCATCCGCATGAGCAACACCTCGTCCGCCGAGGCCGACTGGGAGATCACCGGGCTGACCGCCGGCTTCGAGGCCGCCCTCGTGGCCGACGACCGGACGACGCCGGCGCCGAGCCCGCTGCCCGCCGGCTGGACCGGCTACATCGCCGTCTCGTCCCCCGCCGCCACGCCCGACGACGAGAGCTGCTGCCTCGGCCTGGCGCTGAGCAGCAACAAGGTCGTGGACACGCTGCACGTCTGCGCCAC
>CAYNPF010000424.1:0-1571 GCA_964398895.1 uncultured bacterium | reverse complement strand
CACCTGCAGTTGGCCCGGGCCGCACGCGCCCACGCTCGAGACCATCGAGTGGGCGGTGCTCGACGCCGACTCCACGCGCTTCCACGTGCGCTGGATCAACCCCGACACCCGCATCGTCAGCCAGCCCGCCAGCGGCTCGCTCGTCTCGCAGTACTTCGGCGCCTTCGGCTACGACTACCTCACCCTCGGCATGTTCGACGTGCCGGCCATGGCGCCGGGGGACTCCCTTGACTTCTACTACAACGTCGCCACCAGCAGCCTGCCCGTGCCGCCCGCCGCCAAGTCGCTCCCCCACGGTGGACCGCCCGAGGGCTGGCCCTGCCGGCCCGACTCCGTCTGGGACGGCAGCGTCCACGTGCGCTGGGACAGCCTCGGCGTCGAGACCCAGGCCGCGCGCCACGTCGGCACGCTGCTCGTGGATCCCGGCGAGGGCGCGAGCTTCATCCGGCTGATCACCCACACCACCAGCACGGCGTCGTGGACGCTCGAGGGCGTCTCGGCCGGCTTCGAAGCCAGCCTGCTGGAAGACGACAAGGTCACGCCCGCCCCCGACCCGCTGCCGGCCGCCTGGACCGGCTACCTCGCCGTCAGCTCGCCGAGCGGCACGCCGGACGGCCAGGCCTGCAGCCTGCGGGTCGTGTCCGAGTGCGCCGGGGCGATCCAGACGACCGAGGTGCTCGCCACCACCTGCAGTTGGCCCGGGCCGCACGCGCCCACGCTCGAGACCATCGAGTGGGCGATGGCGAGCGCCGACACCGTGCGCTTCCACCTGCACTGGGCCAACCTCGACGCGCGGGTCGCCAGCGAGCCGATCAGCGGCACCGTGGCCTCGCAGTACCTCGGCGCGTTCACCTACGACTATCTCTCCTTCGGCGCCTTCGACCTGCCGGAGCTCGCGCCCGGCGAGGCGCGGGACTTCTACTACGAGAAGGCGGTGAGCGACCTGGCGCCCGAGCCGCCGACCTTCCTGCCCTACGGCGGGCCGCCCGCGGGCTGGCCGTGCCCCGAGGACACGATCTGGTCCGGCAGCGTCCACGTGCGCTGGGACAGCCTCGGCGTCGAGGCCAACCGATCGCTCCACGTCGGGCGGCTGATGGTGGACCCCGGAGCCGGACCCAGCCTCATCCACGTGATCACCTCCGGCAGCACCGAGGCCGCGTGGACGCCGTTCGCCTCCGGCAAGGCCTTCGAGGCCACGCTGGTCGGCGAGGATCGCGCCACCCCCGCGCCCAACCCGCTGCCCGCCGGCTGGACCGGCTTCGTCGCCATCTCCTCGCCGCTGGCCACCGCCGACGGCGAGAGCCTCGAGCTCGGCGTGGCCCTCGACGGCGGCGGCCCCGCCGACACCATCCGCGTTCACGCCACCGCCTGCGGCTGGCCCGGCCCGCACGCCCCGAAGCTCGAGGTCGTGGACTGGACCATGCTCGACGCCGATTCGGTGAACTTCCACCTGCGCTGGTCCAACCCCGACGCCCGCACCGCCACCGAGCCGGCCAGCGGCTCGCTCGTCTCGCAGTACTTCGGCGCCTTCGGCTACGACTACCTGACCATCGGCACGTTCGAGGTGCCCG